>JAYVNK010000190.1:0-5057 GCA_043758475.1 Comamonadaceae bacterium
GTAACGGTTGATTTGCTGCTCGGTCAGGCCGACCCAGGCCATGATCGCGCGCACCTTGTGCATCACTTCTTCAGCCGTCATGCTGGGGTAATGGGTGCGCAGCGGCTCGGCGATGATCCGTCCGATGGTCATGCGCGGGTCCAGCGAGGCCAGCGGGTCCTGAAAAATCATCTGCATGTTTTTGCGCACCGTGTGCCAGGCATTTTTGTCTGCGCCCTGCAGCGGCTGCCCCTGCCAGGCAATGCTGCCACTGGTGGCCGGTATCAAATTCAGCATGGCGCGGGCCAGCGTCGATTTGCCGCAGCCCGACTCGCCCACCACGCCCAAGGTTTCGCCCGGCATGATGTCAAACGACACCCCATCCACCGCTTTGAGCACGCGGTGCGGAGCCCACGGCAGCATGGATTCTGCGGGCAAGGTGAAGTGCACTTTCAAATCGCGCACCGACAGCAACGGCGCGTCACTCATGGTGGTGGCCCTGAAGAACCCGCGTCACTTCAGCCGGGCTTCTATGGCAAGCGCGCAAAACGTCAGTGCTTCCTTGCGTGGTTGGGTCCGCAGTGAGGTAAGGCAGCAAGGCGGGCATCGTGCTGATGCAACGCGCATCGGCCTGCGTGCAGCGCTCGCTGAACGGGCAGCCCGGAGGGAGGCGCGCCATGTTGGGCGGTGCGCCGGGAATCGCCACCAGAGTCTGGCTGTCCTCCTCCAGCCTTGGCACGGCTCCCAGCAGGCCCACGGTGTAGGGATGTGTTGGCTGGTAAAAAATCGACTCGGCACTGCCCTGCTCCATGATGCGGCCGCCATACAGCACCATCACTTTGTCGCACAGGCCGGCCACCACGCCCAGATCGTGCGTGATCATCACAATGGCAGTGCCAAAGTCGCGCTGCAGGTCACGCAGCAGCACAATAATCTGCGCCTGGATGGTGACGTCCAGCGCGGTGGTGGGTTCGTCCGCAATCAGCACGTCAGGCTCGCACAGCAGCGCCATGGCAATCATCACGCGCTGGCGCATGCCGCCCGAAAACTCATGCGGGTACATGCCCAGCCGCCGGGCTGCCTCGGGTATCTTCACAGCGTCCAGCGCTTTGAGCGCGCCTGCACGCGCCTGCTGGCGGGTGAGCCCCTTGTGAAACTCCAGCACCTCGGTCATCTGGCGCTCCACCGTCAGGTACGGGTTGAGCGAGGTCATCGGGTCCTGAAAAATCATGGCCACCCGGTTGCCGCGGATCTTGTTTAACTCCTTCGGCGGCAAGCTCAGCAAATCTTGCCCCTGAAACAGGGCCTGGCCGCTGGCCCGCCCGTTCTTCGCCAACAATCCCATCATGGCCAGCACGCTCTGGCTTTTGCCGGAACCGCTCTCGCCCACAATGCCCAGCGTCTGGCCGCGATCCAGCGCAAAGCTGATGCCATTGACGGCGGTGACCGTGCCGTCGGGCGTCTGGAAATCCACGCGCAGATTCTTGACTTCAAGCAGGGGCATTTTGGTGTTGGGGAAATCAGCGTTCTTTAGGATCAAGCGCATCACGCATGCCCTCGCCAATGAAATTGAAGCAATACAGTGTGATGGACAGCAATGCGCCGGGAAACAGCAACATCCACGGCGACACTTCCATCACCTTGGCACCGTCCTGGATCAACACGCCCCAGCTCGTCATCGGCTCCTGAATGCCCAGCCCCAAAAACGAGAGCACCGACTCCGTCAAGATCACACCCGGCACCGTCACCGTGGTGTAGATGACCACAATGCCCAGCAGGTTCGGCACGATGTGCGCGAAAATAATTCGCGGTGTTGAAACACCCACGGCCCGCGCCGCCTCCACAAACTCCATGGACCGCAGCGACAGCGTCTGTCCGCGCACCACACGCGCCATGTCCATCCAGGAAAACACCGTGATGGTGATGACAACCAGGTAAAACTCGCGCCCCAAAATCGTCACCAGCAAAATCGCAATCAGCAGATAGGGCACGGCATACATCATGTCGACCACGCGCATCATCAGCGCATCCACCCGGCCACCGATAAAGCCCGCCGTGGCCCCCCAGACGATCCCCAGGCTCACAGAGGCCAGGGTGGCCAGCAACCCCACCATCAGCGAGATGCGCCCGCCCACCAGGCAGCGCACCAGCAGGTCCCGCCCGGCATCGTCTGTGCCCCAGAAATGCGCGTTTTTAAATGTGGGCGGGTTGCTCATCGAATCCCAATCCGCGCCGTCAAAAGCGTGGGGCAGCATCCATGGCCCGACCACGCAGGCCAGCGCAATCACCAGCAGCAGCACCAGGCTGATGACGGAAGCGCGGTTGCGCAAGAAACGACGCCGCGCGTCTGACCACAGGCTGCGACCCGCCGCTGGGTCGGCACCGGTCACGGCGCCTGCAGTGGACAGCGCGGCAACCAGGCCGTCATTCTTTTTGGAATTCAACATCAACGATTCAACATGGCGGCATTAGTAACGAATCTTCGGGTCGAGCCAGGCATAGGCCAGGTCCACCAGCAGGTTCAACAAAACCGCCAGCACCGTGATGAGCACCACCAGACCCAGCACCAGCGTGTAGTCGCGGTTCCCTGCGCCATTCACAATCAGCTTGCCCAGGCCCGGCAGAGAAAAAACGGTCTCGGTCACCAGCGCCGCCGTGATGGACGAAATGGCCAGCGGCCCGATGACTGACACCACCGGCAGCAGCGCAGGCTTCAAAGCATGGCGCAGCACCACCACCCGCGTCGGCAGGCCCTTGGCCCGCGCTGTGCGGATGAAGTTGCTGTGCATCACCTCAATCAGGCTGCCGCGCATCACACGGCCAATCGTGGCCACGTTGATGAAGGTCAGCAGCGCCACCGGCAGCACTATGAAGCGCAGCTGAAAATTGTCCCAACCACCTGCGGGCAGCCACTTGAGCCAGATGGCAAACACCAGGATCAGTACCGGCCCAATCACAAAGCTGGGGAAGGCACTGCCAATGTTGCCAATGAGCATCACGACATGGTCCACCACGCTGTTTTGCCGCAGCGCGGCCACAATGCCCAAGCCCACGCCAATCACCAGTGAAATCAGCATGGACCCGCCCCCAATGGCCAGCGACACTGGCATGGCATTGGCCACCAGGTCATTCACCGACCAATCGGCATAGCGAAACGACGCACCCAAGTCGCCCTGAAGCAGGCTCTTGAGGTACAGCAGGTACTGCTGCCAAAGCGGCAGGTCCAGGTGGTACTTGGCCTGCAGGTTGGCCAGCACAGCGGCAGATACTTTTCGCTCACCATCAAACGGCCCGCCCGGCGTGGCGTGCAGCATGAGGTAACAGACAGTGATGACCACCAGCAGCGTGGGCAGCGTCGCCAATGCGCGGCGCAGCGTGTAAGACCACATACTATATTATTTATAGCTAACTATGCAGTGTGGACTAAGGCTACATCAATGTTTAATGATGTAAAGGTCTTTGGATCGGAACCGGTCCTGCGCGTTCTCCAGCGAGTAGCCGCCCACGTAGGCCTTTACCAGGCGCGGCAGCGAGTACTGCAGCAGCGGAATCATCGGGTAGTCGTCCATGATCATTTTTGAGGCCTGGGTAAACAGCGCTTTGCGCTTGGCCTGATCGGTGCTTTTTGAGCCTTCGTCAATCAGCGCTTCGGCCTGGCGGTTGCAGTTGAAATTGTTGTTGTTGTCGGAATCGCACTTCACCAGCGCCAGAAAGGTGGTGGCATCGTTGTAGTCGGCCAGCCAGCCATTGCGCGCCATCTGGAAATCGCCATCGTGGCGCTTCTTGAGCAGCACCTTGAATTCCATGGTCTCGGTCTCGATGTTCAGACCAAGCTTGGTTTTCCATTCCGACGCAGCAAACACAGCCATTTTCTTGTGGTACTCGCTGGTGTTGTAGGAGAAGGTGTACTTGGTGCCAGGTTTGACCCCGGCCTGTTCCAGCAGCTTCTTGGCCTCGGCCACGCGCTTGTCCATCGGCCAGGTGGACCAGTCATACGGCGTTGCACTGGCCCCTTCAACACCGGCCACGATCAGGCTGTAGGCAGGGGCCTGGCCGTCGGCCGTGACGCGCTGCGACAGGATGTCGCGGTCAATCACCATCGAGAGCGCCTTGCGCACGCGCACGTCGGCAAAAGCCGGATTTTTGTTTTGCAGGGAGTAGTACCGAATGCCGATCATCGGCGCGTTGCGAATCTCCTTGGGGAACTGCGCCTTGGACTTCTCGTAAGTGCCCGGTGGCAACTGGTACACCCACTCGTTTTCGCCCGACTCAAACATTTTGACGTCGGCGGTGCCGTCTTCGATCGGCAGATAGGTGACTTTGGTCAATTGCACATTGGCGGCGTCCCAGTACTGCGGATTTTTCTCAATCACCACGCGGTTGTTGACCTGCCATTCCTTCAAGACGTACGCCCCGTTGCTCACCAGATTGCCCGGTTTCGTCCAGTCTTTGCCATTTTTCTCCAGCGACGCTTTATGGATTGGCCCCAGATTGTTGTTGCTCATCAGCGAAGGCAAAAAACTCACCGGGTACGGCGTTTTTACCTCCAGCGTGAGCTTGTCCAGCGCCTTGACGCCCAACTCAGCAGGCGGCTTGGTGCCTTTGACCACTTCAGTTCCATTGAGAAGGAAGATGCCAAACGTGTTGGCATAAACCGATGCCGTCTTGGGGTCCACAAACCGGCGGATGCCAAACACGAAATCCTCAGCAGTCACCGGGTCGCCATTGGACCACTTTGCGTTGGCACGCAGCTTGAACACCCAGGTGGTCGGGTCGGTTTGCTTCCAGCTTTCCGCCACGCCAGGCACAGTTTTGCCAGCGTTGTCGTTGGCAGTAAGCCCTTCAAACACATCACGCGTGATGTTGTTAGCCCCAACCGATTCCGCCAGCGCCGGGTCCAGTGTTTCAGGCTCCGAGCCGTTGTTGCGGATCAGGGTTTGCGTGGGGTGCAGTTGGGTCCCTGCGGGGATGACGGCGGCCCAGCTTGTAAGTGACAACGTCGTGGCAACGGCGGCAAGGCCAAAGGACTTTTTGAATGCAAAGCACATGGTTTTCTCCGGTTTCAAGGGCGGGGCAGC
>JAYVNK010000191.1:0-14952 GCA_043758475.1 Comamonadaceae bacterium
AACGGTAAGCCACGTGAAGACTCAGCCAAAAAAGCCGAACTGGTGATCCTGTTTA
Organism: Comamonadaceae bacterium; assembly: GCA_043758475.1. Taxonomy (GTDB): domain Bacteria; phylum Pseudomonadota; class Gammaproteobacteria; order Burkholderiales; family Burkholderiaceae_C; genus JANYCG01. Next base: position 56 of record JAYVNK010000191.1, read on the forward strand.
CGCCCTCTGGCGTGGTGAAGAAAACGCGGATCAAGCCGCCGTACTGACGTTTTCAGTTGACCGGTTTCACTTCACGCTCACCGCATCGGTAATGCGGTAGTACAGGCCATACGGGTCGTCATTGAGCACGGCAAATTTGCCTTCGACCACCACAATGTCCATGGAATATTTAACGGGCGTTTTGGTTTTGACTTCCACCATGCTCTCGGGGCCGCCGGGGGTGCAAAAGCCGCAGGTCATCGGCACAGACGTCAGCAAAAAGTGCCGCTGCTTTTCACCGGGCTCCAGCGGCATCATGAAGCCCTGGATGCGCTGGGTTTTCTGGTTCAACGCCGCCACCGGCGCAGGGAATACCGGCAGCAGGCGGTTTTTCTCGGCCTTTGTCTTGACGTCCGTCAGCATCGACCACGACAGCACGTCGGTGCGGTCCTGAATTTGCGGGAAGGGGCTGTTGGCACCGTGCACGCCAGCGCCAGACCCAGCGGGGGCCGCAGAGCCTGAAGGCAAGGGCGAACCCAACGGCGCCGGGCTGGTCTGCGCCATCGCCGTCGATGAAAGCAGGGCGACAGACAGTGACAGGGCAAGTGTGATCGGTTTCATGGTGTTCTCCAGCGAGTGGGTGTGAAGCCTGAGTTTAAAGCTTGGGCCAAATCTGCGGTCGGCATGGTCAAGTGAGGCGGGCCATCAATGCTCGTGCTTCATCCCGCAGTATTTGCCGATGGCAAGGCCTTTGCAGGCGGCCTGCAGCTCCTTGCCGCACACCTCTTCTTTTTTGCCAGATTCCAGGCATTTGGCGGCAGACTCATGGGCAGCAGCCATGGCGCGGTGGCGTGCAATGTCTTCTTTGGTTTCTTTATCGCCATGTTTGTCATACGCTATTGAAAACGAAGCATACAATGCAATACAGACGAGGGTTAGGAGTTGTTTTTTCATGGGACTATAGGAAATTTTCTGAAATTATGCGGTATCGGAGTCGGATCCAGCCGGACACTTTGTTGAAACACTGCCGCCGCTGAGATGACACAAAACCCGTGATGGGTCGCCACTTCATTCTAGTACCCAGACACCCAAGTATCGGAACATGAAAGCGTGCTTTCACCCCTTTCATTTTGTTCCTCTACTTGGGCGTCTGGGTACTAGTCTCGCCGGAATTGAATCACCTCGTGCCCGCTGGCAAACAGGCGTGTCGTACCGCAGCAGCGGCAGCGGCATCGACAGCGCCAGATTGCGCTCTCTCCGCGCGATTTTTTTTCAGATTGGCTTCAATTTTCAGTTATCACTTTCGTCTTGCCATGGACTGGATGGGAAGGCCGTGCCCCTCAAACCGGGGAGCAGCGAAAAACGCCAATTGCTGTCAAAGTCACCACAACGCTCCGCCCGGGCTGGCGTTCCAGTCTACCTATCCGCATCACCTGAAAGGTTCCCATCATGACCGGCACCGTACTTGCAATTACCAGTAACCCGAGCAACATCACCGGCATGACCTGCCTGGAGGAGCGGCCGGTCTTTTTTTTGAAGCTCAACGGCTCCGTGGTGAATAACCTGGTCGTTAAGGGCGAGGGTACGGGTGAAGTTGCGCTTGATGAGCATGCGGAAACATCCATCAAGTGGGGCGCGAAATTGATGAAGAACGTGAACAACACCGAAGTGAACACGAAAATCATGACGGCTGCCGAGGTTCTCGCATTCAAGACTGCAGGCCTGCTCATGATTCCGCCAAATATGGCGCGCCCACGGCTCAACCTGGCTATTCCCGGCCCACCGTACACCTGGACCAAGATGCCCTATGTCGATGGCGTGAGCACTGCGGAATTCTGGAGAGGTGGTGATATAGGGGCGTACGAAGCCACGCCTGCCAAGAAGCACATTTCAAAAATGTCGGATGATGCGTTCTGGACTGACCTTGGCAAAGTGGTGGCGGTTGATATCTTCAACGGCAACTGTGATCGGTTCGACGTCACGACCGGCAACTGGCAGAACAAAGGCAATGTCATGTTCATGGCTGCTGGACCGACAAAGGTCATTGGCCTGGATACGTTTGACCCCAACGCGGCGGGCTTGAGCGATCTCAAATCGCCTCTTGATTTCACCAACATGCAGACGCGCATAACGTTCCAGCATCTGCTGTTCTTGACCGACGCTGGGGAGCGGCTCAAGTTTTCCAGGGCGTGCGTGAAGTCGGTCGGCGGGTGGTTGAAGAAAGCCTTTGCGGGCATGGCCTACATCATCGTGCCTATCCAGGGCCCACAGGGCCCGGGGTTACTGCGAATTGAAGTCGCCCAGATGGCCACACTCTTTGAAGACTATGCAACCGTTTTTGCAGCGGGAATAGAGGCCGGCGCAACCCAACTCAAGACGAACCTGCAAGGCAAGGTTCGGCAATACAGGCCGGTTGTCCCGTGGCAGCGCGGACAGCGGGCTGGTGCACTACCCGGCTACCAGCCGCCGCCGCCGGTCCCCGTCCCCGGCAAAACCATTCCACAAGGGATTCTTGACCGAATGGCCTATCTGAAATGGATGCCTGTCTGAAATGGATGCAATCGACTTAAGCAGCCCGGGGTGCAACTTGCCTGTACACCCTGCGAAATTTACCGGGGTTGCAGCAATTCAAACACACTCACGCGGTACGCGCCCAAGGCCGGCAGCAGGGCCGCGAATGCCGCTACGCCAAACGCCAGCGCGGGCACGCTGCAAAGCGCGGCAGGCCAGGCCCATGCGCTGATCAGCACCGACTGGTCCATTTTCAGCAGCCAGCCCAGCGCCATGACCAGGCCCTGTCCGGCCAGCAGCCCGAGCAGCGTGGCCAGCACGGCCAGCCACAGCGCCTCGCACAGCAGCAAAGACGCCACCTTGCCCGGTGACGCGCCCAGCATGCGCAGCAACGCCAGGTCGGCCCGCCGCTCGCGCACGGCGCCCCACAGGGCGATGAACACGCTTAAACCGGCAGTCAGCAGCAGCACGCCGGCCAGCGCGCGCATCACGTCAATGCCAACACCCAGCATGTTGAGCAGGCGGGTAATTTCCAGCGCCGGCGCGGCGGCCTGCATCTCGGTGCTGGTGTTGATGAAGCGCGGAAACGTCACTGCTGCCAAGGGCGTTTTGTACTGGATCAGCGCCAGCGTCAGTTCGCGCTCTTCCTGCATGATTTTTTTGTCGGCTTCGTCCACGGCAGTCGCCGCTTCATGCACCTGCCAGACCGATTCTGTGGCCGTCAAAATCAGCCGGTCCAACACCGAGCCGCTGGCGGCCAGCACGCCGCTCACCCCATACGGGTTGTCGCCGTGCGCGTGGCCCGTAGCACCCAGGCCGTGGGAGCCCACAAAGCGGTCACCGGGCTTGAGGCCCGTCTGCGCGGCCACCTGCGCGCCGATGACGGCCTGCATCGGCTGGCTCCAAAGGGCCCCCTGCGCCATCGTTGCGCCATAGTGGCTGATGTAGTCTGGCGACGTGCCAACGATGCGAAAGCCGCGAAAGCTGTCGCCCAGGCTGATGGGGATCACCTTGGCCACCTGCGGGTGCGTCTTGAGCGCCTCCACCGCCTTGAGCGGCACATTGCCCGGCGGCACATCCATGTGGAACACACCCGCCAGAATCAATTGCAGCGGGCTGCCCTTGGCCCCCACAACCACGTCGATGCCGGCCAGGTCGCGCTCAAACGCCTTGTCCAGCTGATGGCCTACCAGCAACAGGAACGTCATGGAGGCCAGCCCCAGCGTGAGCAGCAGCAGGTTCAGCGCGGCAGCCAGGGGGCGCGCCCACAGGTACCGAAACGCCAAAACTACTGTTTTCATAGCTGTTTATGCATATTGGACGGGGGCTACAGGCACATTTGACCGCTTAAATTGGTTTTTTCGGGCCAAAATCGACTACCAGAGCCTGCGGCAACGCCTGCGCCACGCGCGCATCGTGCGTGGCAATCACCAGCGTTGCGCCGCACTCGGCCGCGCTGCGCTGCAAGAGTTCAATTGCAGCCGCAGCGGCCGCGTCATCCAGGCTCGCGGTGGGCTCGTCGGCCAGAATGACTTTGGGCTTGAGCAACACCGCGCGCGCCAAAGCGACACGCTGGGCCTGCCCGCCCGATAGCTGCGACGGCTTGCGGCCGCCCAAGTCGGCCACACCCAGCGACGCCAGCGCGCGGTCGATGGCCGCCCTGTCTTCAGGCAGGCCTGCGGCGTAGTAGGCCAGTGCCAGATTGCCGGCCACAGTCAACGCCGCGCTCAAATGCAGTTTTTGCGGTAAAAAGCCGATAGACCCCGCCCGCCATTTATCTCTAGCCGCTGATTTAAGAGCGCCAGGTGCCTGGCCCGCTACCGTCAACTCGCCACCTCCCGCATCCAGCAGCCCCGCCACCAGCGCCAGCCACGTCGATTTGCCTGAACCAGAGGGGCCGCGCAGCAGCAGTATGCTGCCTTGGAGGACTTCAACGTCGGGGAAGGCCAGCGCCGGGCCGTTCGCGAAGGTGTAGGAGAGCTGATGGGTGCAGATCATCCTGCGGCCCGGTGATCCAACTGGGATACTGTTGCGCAAGCCTTTACATAGGCCAATGCGCCAAACAAAACCTCAACCTGTGCCGATGTAAAAAGTGCATCTGGCCCTTGCGGCGCAAAGCCGGTAAACGGCGGCTCATACAGCAGCGCGGGCTCCATCACACCCCGCTCGGTCAGGTGGGTGACCACCAAGTTCAAAAACTCAAGCTGGTTGGCACTGAAGTTCTTGGCTGACACCAAGCCGCTCAATGCCTGGGTTGCAGCCTCGCGGTCCAGCCCCACGAGTGAACGCACAAACAGGCCCAAGCCGTGTGCCTGTGCGCTGGCTCGGTGGATGTCATTGACACTGCCCGTCCCGCTCTCAATCAGCATTCGCCCAAGCTCGGCCAAATCAGATTCCGTCAAAGGCAGATTGCGGCGCAGCTTGAACAGCGTGAGGTGGTTTTCATGGGCACGCAAAAAAACACGCGCCTTGAGCCGGAAGCGCTCAAAATCCGCAAACTCGGGCGAATGCAAGACTTCGGCATTGCTCACACCGCGACAGCCTCCCGCAGCACAGCAGCCTTGAAATGTTCGAGTAAGGCACCCGATGACTGAGGGCAATCGCACGAATTGTGTCGCGGTGGTTTTGTAAGGCTGTGAAGGGACGCATGTAAATCGCTCCTGGGTTAACGGCAATTGTTTGTATCACATCACTTGACAAGCGCCTGGATAGCCAAAACCAACTGATCCAAATCCGTTGCGGGATTCACACTGCCCGTGGCCTCGCCATGCCTGCGCAGTTGCGCTGCGTGGGTGAGCGCATCGCCCATCTTTTCCTTCAACGAGGCATACATGCCCTTTTGGCCTTTGCCGTATTTGGCTAAACCCGGTTTCGCTTTAAGTGCACTAACAACTTGGTCACCCATCGATTTTCTGCCCGCCGCATGAAACGGCTGGTCTGTAGAGCCAAAGTGCAGCAGCAACCAAAACTCAAAACAAGGCGTGGAGGTAATCGCCACAAATGGCTGCCCTGCGGCGCTCAAATCCTTGGTGCGCTGGACAGCAGCTTCGAACGTGGTGTGCCGGTCCCGGTCAAACACATAGTACACCGTGTCATAGGCATCGCCGCCAGTGGCATCGTCTTTGTAAAGCTCAGCAGCATGCGCTACCACGCGGTCTGGCGAAACACCTTCATTGGGCGCAATGCGCACCACCTGAGGCCGAATCCGCAAGTCCACCAGCAACTCACGAAAGTATTGTGGCTCTGTTTTGGTACCTTCACACACGATCAAATAGCGCTTGTTTCGCGCGCGCTCGTGTTTTTGCCGCTGCAATGCTGCACCAGCACGCGCCTTGCGCTTGTGAAACAGGTCTTCAGACCCCATAGAAGTCCAAATCCTTCAGGAACGGAATACCGCCGTAGCGACCATTCAAGTAGCCGCGCTCAACCGCCTCGTTGTCACGCGGACTGAAATCAGACAAGGGGTAAAGCCGCGTCGCGCTGCGCTTGTCCTTTTCCATAAACCACACCTGATCACGACGCAACAGCTTTTGGCTTAGCAAAGTGGTGTCATGCGTGGTGAAAATCAGCTGAGCCTTATTACCATCGTGGTGTAGCCGCTTCACCAAGTAGTGCACCAGCAATGGGTGCAAGCTGGTGTCCAGTTCATCGACCACCAACACCCGCTCGTTTTCAATCACATCCAGCCAAGGACCAGCGAAGGCAAACAAAGCACGCGTGCCGTCGGACTCTTCTGACTCGTCAAACTCCACGATCTCCGCCGTGTTGACGTCTTTGTGAAAAAAACGCGGCTTAAGCAACTTCCGGCCAGCCATATCCTTCAAAAATTCATCTTTAATGGAAGCAGGCATCCCCTTTGGCAACGAGTCGGCCGAAAACACCGTTTCTTTCAGCTGAATATCCGCAATCGACAGGTCTGCCAAATTCATGAACTCCACCACCCGCTTGCGATCTTCGTCTTTGCTACAGCGTTTCAAGGTGTAGCTGGGGCTAAATCCGCGCACGGAGTCAAACACCCGCAAGCGCAATTTGAACCAGTCAAATGCGGGCTTTAGCTGTTCATTGTTTAGCTGAATCGCGGTGGAAAAGAACAAGGCATTGGGGCGGGTTTGCTCCTTCCAAAGGCCATGACGCGTCTTCCCGCCCAAGAACGAGGTGCTGAATTTGTAGACATCTTTGCCCGCCTCGGAATCAAACACCCGGTGGAACCACTTTTGCGCACGGCCCAGCGGATAGGCAAGCAGCCACTCTTCCGTGAAACGTTCACGGTTACAGCGAAAGCCGTATTCGTAGCGTACGCCGTGCTCCACAAAGGCGATTTCAAACTCACTATCCGCCGCACGCGACGCTGCTGTCAGCTTGAAAGACAGCACGTCAATCGGGTCACCAGCCTGGCTTTCCTTTTGGGAGTAGAGCACCTGGTCGTGAATAAATTGCAGGGCTTGAATCAGCGTGCTTTTGCCGGACGCATTGGGCCCATACAGCACCGTGGAGCGCAGCAAACGCGGCACACCATCATCTTGGTTAGGGATGAAGGTGTTGAGCGATTCCAGCTCTTTGAAGTAGCTGGAAGCGGCCATATTGAGCGTCTGGCGTTCCAAGATTGAGCGGTAATTGGTGACCGAGAATTCGATTAGCATGGCGCGATACTACACCCACATGCACTTTTTTGCACCAAAAGCCCAAAAAACACAGGATATTTCAATTTACAACTCTCCGCAAACGCCCAAAAGTGCTACAGCGAGGCGAAGACATGGTGGGCATAGGTGGAGCCATCCGAGCCCAGCGTGCGCAAGAAGGGGAAGACGTGTTCGCCCAGGATGACAAACATCTCTGATACCGATTCGTTCTTGAAGCGGCTCCACCAGGCTGTCAAACGCCCGGCCCCGTGTGTCGGCACCTTCTGGGAAGATGCGGCGCGCCGTGGGCTGCTTAAGGCGCGTGGCCTTGTTTTCTTCCAGCGTCTGCAGGTCGTCCAGGCGGTGAAGGAAGAGCAGGTAGGTGATTTGCTCGATCACCTGAATGGGATCGGCGATGCCGCCGGACCAGAAGGCGTTCCAGATCGGGTCGATTTTGTTTTTGAGTTCACCCGTCAGCATTCAACCCGTCCTTCAAACATCGACAGATACTGACTTTAACAGCGGTATACCGCTGAAAGAGGAGGTTTTCCTACGGATAGGGAGTCGAATTTTGCTACTATAGTTATAGCTACCTGTGCAAACAGGACAATGGATATAGCCCCATTGATCGCCCAAATTCAGAGAAGTCCGGCCCCCTTAGATAAAAGTGCCTGGCCGGCTGGTTGAGGCGGCGATGTCAACTGCTACCGGTTCGTCGGGTTGCAGTTAGCGTGCGCCTATTTGCCAGGAAGTGGGACCTCTGGGTGCCAGATAATCACCCATGACCGACGAAGCGCCCCTCCCGCCCCTGCCCGGAGCGCCACCCGCTGCCGCTCCCCACACCCGCCGCGTGCGCTACCAGGGTACACACCCGAAGCAGTTTGGCGAGAAGTACAAGGAGCTTGACCCGACGCTTCACGCCGCCGAGCTGCAAAAGGTGATGGCGCGGGGCCAGACGCCGGCGGGTATGCACCGCCCCATCTGCGTGCGGGAGATTCTGGATATTTTGAACCCGCAGCCGGGCGAGACGGGCCTGGATGCGACGCTGGGTTTTGGCGGCCACGCGTCCGAGATTTTGCCGCGCCTGTTGCCGGGCGGGTGCCTGTTTGGCGTTGATGTGGACCCGGTGGAGTTGCCGCGCACTGAGGCGCGCTTGCGCAAACTGGGCTTTGGTGAATCTGCGCTGGTGGTACGGCGCATCAACTTCTCGGACATTGCCACGCTATTGCCCGAAGCGCAGGGCGGGTTTGACCTGGTGCTGGCCGACCTGGGGGTGTCATCCATGCAGATTGACAACCCGGCGCGCGGTTTCAGCTTCAAGACCGACGGGCCGCTGGATTTGCGCCTGGACCCAAGTGCCGGCCCATCGGCGTGCGAGCTGCTGCTGTCAGTCACCCGGCCCCGCCTGCGCGACTTGTTGACGGACAACGCGGATGAACCCTTTGCAATTCCATTGGGCGCCGCTTTGCAGGGCCAATACCTTGAGACGACTACTCAACTTGCTGCGCTGGTGCGCGCCACCCTGAGCGCCAGCCTGCCGCCCCGCATGCCGCAGGAGGAGCGCGAGCTTGAGACCAAGAAAGCGCTGCAACGCACCTTCCAGGCGCTACGCATCGAGGTGAACAATGAGTTTGGCGTGCTGGACAAGTTTCTGCATGACCTGCCAGGCTGCCTCAAGCCCGGTGGCCGCGTGGTGATCATGAGTTTTCATTCGGGCGAAGACCGGCGCGTGAAAAAAGCGTTTCAGTCGGGCGAGCGTGACGGCACTTACTCAAGCGTGGCACCTGAGCTGATACGCCCGTCGTTTGAGGAGCAGCGGGCTAACCCGAGGTCGAGCTCAACCAAGCTGCGCTGGGCCATCAAAGCGGGGTGACAACAGCACAGGCGCGGCGTACAGGCGACATAAAATCCCGCCATCCACCAAATTGGAATATTCTTGAACGCCATGCTCAACACCCCTGCCCTGAGACAGATCAAAGACCTGCCCGGCCCACGCGGGGTGCCGGTCTTTGGCAATTCGTTCCAGGTGAACCGCGCGCAAATCCACCAGGACATGGAACGCTGGGCGCAAGAATTTGGGCCGCTGTTCAAGGTGAAGCTGGCGCGCGCCACCATGCTGGTGGTTGCAGATCACGCCCTGTTTGGTGCCATCATGAAAGACCGCCCCAACGGCTTCCGGCGCACGCCAATGCTGGGCGTCATCGCCAACGAACTGGGTCTGCCGCAGGGCCTGTTCAGCGCGGAGGGCGATGACTGGCTGCGCCAGCGGCGCATGGTGATGGCCAGTTTTGCACCGGGCCACGTGCGGGCCTATTTTCCATCCCTGGTCAAGGTCACGCTGCGTTTGCGGGAGCGCTGGAATGCAGCGGCCAAAGCGGCACAGCCAATCAACCTGCAGGCCGATTTGATGCGCTTCACGGTGGATGCCATTGCCGGACTCGCGTTTGGCAAAGACATCAACACCCTGCAAGCGGGCGAAGACGTGATCCAGCGCCACCTGGACAAGGTGCTGCCCGCTGTTTTCAAGCGTATTTTTTCCATCGTCCCGGTGTGGCGCTACGTCAAGCGGGCCAGTGACCGCGAGCTGGAGGCCAGCGTTGCTGTCATCAAAAACACGATTGAAGATTTTGTGGACCAGGCACGCCAGCGGCTGCGTGACGACGCCGCGCTGCGCGAGCGGCCGCGCAATCTGCTGGAGGCCATGATCGTCGCCGCCGACCAGCCCGACAGCGGCCTGGGTGATCGCCAAGTAGTGGGCAATGTGCTGACGATGCTGCTGGCCGGTGAAGACACCACGGCCAACACCCTGGCTTGGATGATTCACCTGCTCAAGCAAAACCCCAAAGCCTTGCGGCGCTTGCAGGATGAAGTGCGCACGCTGGCTCCGGACCCTTCGCAGTTCACGATGGAATTGATGGACAGCCTGATTTACCTCGAAGCGTGCGCCAGTGAGACCATGCGGCTGAAACCTGTCGCACCTTTTCTTCCTCTGCAGGCCCTGCGTGACACGCAGGTGGGCGACGTGGCAGTGGCCCGGGGCACCATCATCTGGGGTGTGATGCGCCACGACAGCGTGCGCGAGCCCTACTTCTCAAACCCGGATGCTTTTGAACCCGAGCGCTGGCTGGCCGACGCACCCAACCCGCTGAGCATTGATGCCAAACGCGCGGCCATGCCGTTTGGCTCGGGCCCGCGCATGTGCCCCGGGCGCTACCTGGCGCTGCTGGAGATGAAAATGGCGATGGCCATGCTGCTGTCGAGTTTTGACATCGCGGCAGTTGACACGCCCGATGGCAAGCCTGCGCAGGAATTGATGGCTTTCACCATGAACCCGGTGGGTTTGACGATGCGCTTGAAGGAGCGCAGCGCCCTGTCCTGATTTCAGGGATCGATCACGGCTTGACCAGCCCGCTGAACGTCTTGCGGAACTTCGCCACTTTGGGCCCGGCCACTGCCACGCAGTAACCCTGATTGGGATTGTTCTCAAAATAATCCTGGTGATAGTCTTCAGCCGGCCAGTAGTTGGCCAGCGGCAGTACCTCGGTGACGATCGGGCGGTCAAACGTGCGGTCTTTAGTCAGTTCGGCAATCATGTCTTGTGCGAGCTGCTTCTGCTCAGGCGTTGAGTAGTAGATGCCACTGCGGTACTGTGTGCCGACATCGTTGCCCTGCTGGTTCAAGGTCGTGGCATCGTGCACAACGAAGAAAATTTCCAGTACCTCGCGGGTGCTGATTTGCGCGGGGTCATAGGTGAGCTTGACCACTTCATTGCTGCCAGTGCGGCCGCTGCATACCTGCTCGTAGCTGGGCCGGGCCACCTGGCCGTTGCTGTAGCCACTTTCCACATCGGTCACGCCTTTCACACGCACGTAAACCGCCTCGGTGCACCAGAAGCAGCCGCCGCCCAGGGTGATGGTTTGCAGGGAATCAGGCATGAAAATCTCCAATCAGAAGGAAGGTGAAAAGTACGGCGACGGCATGGCATCGAAACAGCAGATTGAAGTTAGCCGCTGCTTGAGCGCATGATCTTACGCGGCCATCTCCTTAACAGTTTGCGCAGGGTTTTGCAGACGCCATGCAGACACTTTGGCGACTCAAGCCCCAAGGGTATCTCCGGGTGCGGGCTGCTTCACCGCGTGACTAACATGCGTCATGTTTCTTCCGGTAACCAACCTTGTTACTTTTGCGTCAAAGCGCTGCACTTCACCGTGACAGATAGCGCCCAGGCACTGCTGAGTGTGCGCGGCATCACCGTCAAGTTTGGCGGCATCACCGCTTTGGACGCCGTGGGTTTTGACGTGAAACAGGGCAGCATCTGCGGCCTGATTGGCCCCAACGGCGCGGGCAAAACCACCCTGTTCAACTGCATGAGCCGCCTGTACAGCTACCAGAGCGGCGACATTCTGTTTGAGGGCAATTCCATCACCGCAACCCCTACCCACAAGGTGGCCGGGTTGGGGATGGGCCGAACCTTCCAGAACCTTGCCATGTTTCAAAGCATGCCGGTGCGTGAAAACGTGATGGTGGGTGCGCATGCGCGTTCCCACTGCGGCTTTGCGTCGAGCGCGTTGCGCCTGCCAAGGGTACGGGCAGAAGAGCGTCGGCTGCAAGCGCGCGCCGCCGAGATCATGGACTATCTGGACCTCACGCAGTTCAGCCATCGCCCGGTGGGCGGTTTGCCATTTGGCATTCAGAAACGCGTTGAGTTTGCGCGGGCTTTGGCGGCAGACCCCAAGCTGCTGATGCTCGATGAGCCCGCCGCCGGGCTGAACCATGAAGAACTTGCCGAGCTGGCAGCCCTGATCCGCGACGTGCGTGACCGCCTCCACATCACCGTACTGCTGGTGGAGCACCACATGAGCCTGGTGATGGGCGTGTCGGACCACATCGTCGCGCTGAACTTTGGCCGCAAAATCGCCGAAGGCGACCCGGCGCATATTCAAAATCACCCCGACGTGATTGAAGCCTATTTGGGAAAACCTGCTGATGAGAAAACACGCCCATGACCCGGCTGCTTGAAGTCACCGGTCTGAACGCCACTTACGGGGCCACCCAGGTGCTGCACGGCATTGATTTTTCGCTGGAAGCGGGGCACATCACCGCCATTCTTGGGGCTAATGGCGCGGGCAAAACCACCACGCTGCGTGCGTTGTGCCAGACGGTCAAGACCAGTGGCAGCATCACCTTTGACGGGCAGCAACTGGTAGGCAAGGCCACCGAGAGCATTGTCCGGATGGGCGTGGCCCATGTGCCCGATGGCCGGGGCACCTTCACCGCGCTTTCCACAGAAGAAAATTTGCGACTGGGTGCGTATGTGCGGGCCGACAAGGCCGAGCTGGCGCTGGACATGGAGAAGGCGTTCACGCGCTTCCCCATTCTGAAACAGCGCCGCCACCAGCAGGCGGGCACACTGTCGGGCGGCGAGCAGCAGATGCTGGCCATCAGCCGCGCGCTGATGCTGCGGCCCAAGCTGCTGCTGCTGGACGAGCCTTCTTTCGGTCTGGCACCGCTGATCGTGGCCGAGATCTTCCGCATCATGCGCACCATCAACCAGGAAGACAAAGTCAGCATGCTGCTGGTGGAGCAAAACGCCAGCCTGGCGCTGGACCTGGCTGACCATGCCTATTTGCTTGAGACGGGCCGCGTGGCGTTGTCGGGGCCTAGCGAGAGCATTAAAAACGACGAGTCGGTGCGCAAAGCCTACTTGGGATACTGACCATGGAAGCCTTCCTGCATCAAATCTTCTCGGGCCTGGCCAACGGCTGCATCTACGGCTCGGTCGCGCTGGCGCTGGTCATGATCTACCAGGCCACGCACCACATCAACTTTGCGCAGGGCGAGATGGCGACATTCAGCACGTTCATCGCATGGGCATTGATCCAGAGCGGCTGGTCGTATTGGGCAGCTTTTCTGGCCACGGTGGCGATCTCATTCACAGCTGGGCTGGTGCTGCAACGCGTGATCCTGCGCCCCGTCGAGAAAGCGCCGGTTCTCACCAATGTGATTGTGTTCATTGGCCTGCTGCTGATCTTCAACGCACTGTCGGGCTGGATTTTTGAGCACACGCTGAAGTCATTCCCCAGCCCCTTCCCCAAAGATTCCATGTTTGCCACGCAGTACTTCACGGCGCATGACGTGGGCTCGGTGGGGGTGATGCTGGCGGTACTGTTGACGCTGTTTGCGTTCTTCCGCTTCACGCCGCTGGGCCTGGCGATGCGGGCGGCCGCGCAAAACCCGGATTCGGCGCGGCTGGTGGGCATCCGCGTGTCGTGGATGCTGGCGCTGGGCTGGGGCCTGGCGGCCGCGATTGGCGCTGTGGCGGGCATGATGGTCGCGCCGGTGGTGTTTCTGGACCCGAACATGATGTCGGGCATCTTGCTTTACGGCTTTGCGGCGGCCTTGCTGGGTGGCATTGACAACCCGCTGGGCGCGGTGATTGGCGGCTTTGTCGTCGGCGTGCTGGAAAACCTGCTGGGCGCGTATGTCATTGGCACGGAGCTCAAACTCACCGTAGCGCTGGTGCTGATCGTCGCCACACTAACGCTCAAACCCAATGGCCTGTTTGGCAAGACCGTGGTGACCCGCGTATGAAAATTTTCCAGGGCAAATGGGTTTGGCTCTGGTCGGCCTTGCTGGTGGTGGCGCTGGTGCTGCTGCCGTTTCTGGTCAAGAACTACCGCGTGTTCCAGTTCAATCTGGTGCTGGTGTATGCGGTGGCGATATTGGGGCTGAACATCCTGACCGGGTTCAACGGGCAAATCTCGCTGGGCCACGGTGCCTTTTACGCGTTTGGAGCCTACACCGCAGCCATCATGATGGACAAAATGGGCGCTCCTTACTGGACTACCCTGCCCGTGGCGGGCGCGCTGTGTTTTGCCTTTGGTTTTCTGGTCGGCTTTCCGGCGCTGCGGCTGGCTGGGCACTATCTGGCGCTGGCCACGTTTGCCCTGGCACTGGCGGTGCCGCAGCTGCTCAAGTACAAAAAAATTGAGGGCTGGACGGGCGGCGTGCAGGGCATCGTGCTGAGCAAGCCCGACGCGCCTTTTGAATTCAGCCTGTTGGGCCAGCCGCTGAACCCCGACCGCTGGCTGTATTTCTTCACTCTGGCAGTCACGGCCATCATGTTTTTGCTGGCCTGGAACCTGCTGCGCGGCCGTGTGGGCCGGGCGCTGATTGCGGTGCGGGACCATCCGATAGCCGCCACTGCGATGGGCATCAACCTGCCGATGTTCAAGTCGCTGGCGTTTGGCGTGTCGGCCGGCTTCACGGGCGTGGCGGGTGCACTGGGCGCGATTGCCGTGGCCTACGTGTCGCCCGACAGCTTTACCGTGACCTTGTCCATTTTTCTGCTGGTGGGTGTGGTGGTGGGCGGGCTGGCATCGATCCCCGGGGCGATTTTTGGCGCGATTTTCATCCAGTTTGTGCCCAATATTTCGGACCAGATTTCAAAGTCTGCACCGGCCGCCATCTACGGCATTTTGCTGATCGGGCTGATGTACCTCATGCCCACCGGCGTGATGGGCATGGTGCAACGGGTGTGGGCGCGCTTGGGTGCTTCCCGCAAGTAGCCATCCGGCTGGCCGAACTGCACCACGGGTTTCTCCTGACCACATTTGTATGTGGATCAGCGTTAATTGAGTGAATTCAAATGGACAGGATTGGGTTTAGCGGGCGTTTTAAGTGATCTTGTACGACAGTTTTAAAGGAGACAGTGAACCATGAAATTCAACTATTTTGGCCTCGTCATTGCAGGTGCCGCCACCGTGATGATGGCAACCAGCGCCCTGG
>JAYVNK010000192.1:0-4997 GCA_043758475.1 Comamonadaceae bacterium
GGTGTCGGTCGGCAAACCCGCCAGACCATCCACCTCATCGAGCGCGTCATTGTTGGTGGGCGTTGCAGGAACGCCGGCCTGGGCAATCAGATTCATATGGCCAGATACTTCGGCACCAAACCAGGAGCGGTACAGCTTGTTGGCAAACAGCAGCTCGTCACTGCCCAGCGGGCCTACCGATATGGATGCATCCAGCGCTTCCAGCACGGTGGTGAAGCGTTCGTAGGAGGCTGACAGCTGTTCGCGAATGCGGTTGGGCTCGGTGATGTCGGTCATCGAGGTCATCCAGCCGGTCTGCGTGCCATGCGAATCGATCAGAGGCGACACATACAGCCGCGCGTCAAACAGCGTGTTCTCGCGCCGCTGCACGCGCACCTGGATGCCGCCGGGCGCCGAGCGGCCATTGAGTTCGTCGTCCAGGCGCGACGTCAGCAGCTCGCGGTCGGCTTCGGGCCAATACGGAAACGGTGCGGTGCGCCCGACCAGCTCGGCCTCGCTCCAGCCGGTCATCTGGCAGAAGGCGGCATTCACGTAGGTGATGCGCCCCTGCAAGTCCATTGCGCGCATGCCGGTGAGCATGGAGTTTTCCATGGCGCGGCGGAAGTTGGTTTCCGACACCAAGGCCTGTTGCGCCTGCAGGCGTCGGCGCATGTGCTTCCAGTTGCCAATCAGCATCCAGGCCGTCATGCCGCTCAAGGCAATCACCAGCCAGAACAGGCCGCTGCCAATCACACCCAGCGACGTTCGGTAGGCCTGTGCCCGTATCACCAGGCCATTGCCAACCGGCGAGACCGGCACTTCGTATTCATTGGTGGGTGTGGCCCACGGCAGCAAGGTGGTGGCCGGGTTGCGGGGTGGAATGCTGGTGCCCGCCAGCCGCGCGCCTTTGGCATCGTGGAACGACACTGCGTAGCGCGCCGACACTTCGGCCGGCACGCCGTAGCGGTACAGGCCGTCTACCGAATACTCGGCCAGCACCACGCCGGCAAAACGGGTTTTGTCTGAGAGCGGAATATGAAGCTGCAAGATGGCGGGGTCATCGGAGGCGACACGCTGAAAGTAAACCGGCTGGCGCAGGTCACGTGCCAGGCCAAAGTTGCTCTCGGTCTCGCCGGTTTTCAGGACCGTGCCCGCCGGGCGCCGCAGGCTGGTGGACAGGCTGGCCATGCCGTAGCTGGACTTGACGCGACGGCGGTCGTCAATCCAGCTCAGGGATTCCAGCTCGGGGTATTGGTTGACAAGGGATTCGGCCCGGCTGCGAAACTCGTCGGCGTCCACCTCGCGGTTGGAGACATCGCGCGCCAGGCGCATCAACTGCTCCTGGCGCTCCAGCAGGCGCAGGCGCAGGCGCTGCTGGGTGTATTCGACGTCGCGTTTGACGGCCTCCTGCTCGCGGTCAATCTCTTCCAGCCGGAGGTAGCCAAAGGCGGCGACGATGGCGGCCAGAAACAGGATCACCGCCGCCAAGGGGGCCAGCACCGACACGCGGTCTTGCCCATGGGGCGTGAGGCGCCGCCACCACCTGCGCACCCGTGCCCGCACGCCCGGCAGTGCAAGCGCGGGGGGAAGTGACGGCGAAGCACGCGTGGACATGGGCCAAGTGTAGGACCCTCTGCATAACTCATCGCGAGTTTGTGTAGGCCGGATCGGGATGGGCTGCAAGGCGGATTTTGCGGCCAATAGCACCGCTATTGGCAAGAAATTCAACGCAGCAGACCGCCCGAGTCCGGTCTATCACGGACCGCGAGGGGTTGTGCAGAGGGTCCTGTAGGGGAGGGCGGATGAACAGGGTCTTTGAAGGAAGTGGCAACCGGGTTGCCATAAGTTTATTTAGATTTCATATTATGATTTATAAAAGCACAACTTGAAATAAAAAACAAAATGTGTGACAATGGATAGACGATACTAAATTACGTAAAAACCAAGAGGAGACTTTTATGTCAGCATTGCCCATCAACCCGTTTGCATCCGCCGCCAACGACAGCGACGCACTCGAAACCCGTGAGTGGATGGATGCGCTGTCAGCCGTGATCGAGGCCGAGGGCCCCGAGCGCGCGCACTTTTTGCTCGAGCAACTGCTCGAGCACGCGCGCCAGAAAAGCATCGACATGCCTTTCTCGGCCAACACCGGTTACGTCAACACGATTGAAACCGACCAGGAAGCGCGGTGCCCTGGCAACATAGAAATCGAGGAGCGCCTGCGCGCCTACATGCGCTGGAATGCGATGGCGATGGTGGTCAAGGCCAATCGCCATCACCCGGTGGACGGTGGCGACCTGGGCGGCCACATTGGCTCGTTTGCCTCGTTGGCGCACATGTTTGGCGCGGGCTTCAACCACTTCTGGCATGCCGAAAGCGAAGGCCATGGTGGTGATTGCATCTACATCCAGGGCCATGTGTCGCCCGGCGTCTATGCCCGCGCTTACCTTGAAGGCCGTTTGAGCGAGGAGCAGTTGCTCAATTTCCGCCAGGAAGTCGATGGCAAGGGCCTCTCCAGCTACCCGCACCCCAAACTGATGCCCAACTTCTGGCAGTTCCCCACGGTGTCGATGGGCCTGGGCCCCCTGATGGCGATTTACCAGGCGCGCTTCTTGAAGTACCTGCATGCGCGCGGCATTGCCGACACGGCCAACCGAAAAGTCTGGGTGTTCTGCGGCGACGGCGAGATGGACGAGGTGGAAAGCCTGGGCGCCATCGGCCTGGCAGCGCGGGAAAAGCTCGACAACCTGATCTTCGTCATCAACTGCAACCTGCAGCGGCTCGATGGCCCGGTGCGCGGCAATGGCAAGATCATCCAGGAGCTGGAAGGCGAGTTCCGTGGTGCGGGCTGGAACGTCATCAAGCTGCTGTGGGGCAGCGAGTGGGACCCACTCCTGGCACGCGACAAAGACGGCGCGCTGCGCAAAATCATGATGGACACGCTGGACGGCGACTACCAGTCCTTCAAGGCCAATGATGGCGCTTATGTGCGCAAGCATTTCTTTGGCCGCTCGCCTGCCACGCTGGAAATGGTGGCGCACATGAGCGACGACGAAATCTTCGCCCTGAAGCGCGGCGGCCACGACCCGAAAAAGGTCTATGCGGCCTACCATCAGGCCGTCAACCACAAAGACCAACCCACCGTGCTGCTGATCAAGACCGTCAAAGGTTTTGGCATGGGCAAAAGCGGTGAAGGCAAAAACAACGTCCACCAGACCAAGAAGTTGACCGACGAAGACATCAAGATCTTCCGCGACCGCTTCAACATTCCCGTGCCAGACAGCCAGTTGGCCGACATTCCGTTTTACAAGCCAGCTGAAGACACCCCCGAGATGCAGTATTTGCACGAGCGGCGCAAGGCGCTGGGTGGCTACCTGCCGCACCGCCGCGTGAAGGCCGACGAGCAGTTCACCGTGCCCGCGCTGGAGGTTTTCAAATCGGTGATTGAGCCCACGGCAGAAGGCCGCGAAATTTCAACCACGCAGGCCTATGTGCGGTTCTTGACGACGCTGCTGCGCGACCAGGCCATCGGCCCGCGCGTGGTGCCGATTTTGGTGGACGAAGCCCGTACCTTTGGCATGGAGGGCCTGTTCCGCCAGATCGGCATTTACAACCCCGACGGCCAGCAGTACACCCCGGTCGACAAAGACCAGGTGATGTACTACAAGGAAGACAAAAAAGGCCAGATCCTGCAGGAGGGCATCAACGAAGCGGGCGGCATGAGCAGCTGGATTGCGGCGGCCACGTCGTACTCCACCAACAACCGGATCATGATCCCGTTCTATGTGTACTACTCGATGTTTGGCTTCCAGCGCATTGGCGATCTGGCCTGGGCGGCGGGCGACATGCAGGCGCGGGGATTTTTGCTGGGCGGCACCTCGGGGCGCACCACGCTCAATGGCGAGGGCCTGCAACACGAAGACGGCCACAGCCACATCATGGCGGGCACGATTCCCAACTGCATCAGCTACGACCCGACGTTTGCGCATGAGGTTGGCGTCATCCTGCACCATGGCCTGAAACGCATGGTGGAAAAGCAGGACAACGTGTATTTCTACCTCACGCTGCTCAACGAAAACTACGCCATGCCGGGCCTTGCCGCAGGCACCGAAGAGCAGATCATCAAGGGCATGTACCTTTGCAAAAAGAGTTCGGTCGCAGCGACCGTCAAAATGCCCACCGTGCAGTTGCTTGGCTCTGGCACCATCCTGCGCGAATCGATTGCAGCTTCGGCCCTGCTGGAGAAGGACTGGGGCATCGGCGCAAACGTGTGGAGCTGCCCCAGCTTCAACGAACTGGCCCGTGACGGCCAGAGTACCGAGCGCTGGAACCTGCTGCACCCCACGGACACGCCCCGCGTCTCCTTTGTGGCCCAGCAGCTTGAGAAATTCGCCGGGCCAGTGGTGGCTTCGACCGACTACATGAAGGCGTATGCCGAGCAGATTCGCTCTTACTTGCCGAAGGGCAGGACCTTCAAGGTGCTGGGCACGGACGGTTTTGGCCGCAGTGACTTCCGCAGCAAGCTGCGCGAGCACTTTGAAGTGAACCGGCACTACATCGTGGTGGCGGCCTTGAAGGCGCTCAGCGAAGACGGCAGCGTGCCGGTGGACAAAGTGGCGGATGCCATCAAAAAGTATGGCATCCAGGCGGACAAGATCAATCCTCTTTACGCGTGAACTTTGCATGAAGTTTGCGTGGAATACGCGTGAAAAACGCCTGACGGGCCGTAACACGCACCAACAAAAACAATTGGAGACAAGAACATGGCATTGCTAGAAATTCAGGTTCCCGACATTGGGGATTTTGACGAGGTCACGGTCATCGAACTAATGGTCAAGCCGGGCGACACGGTCGCGGTAGATCAATCGCTCATCACCGTCGAATCGGACAAGGCGTCGATGGAAATCCCGTCCAGCCACGCAGGCGTGGTGAAGGACATCCGCGTCAAGCTGGGCGACAAGGTGAAGCAGGGAAGCATCGTTGTGGCGCTTGAAATTGCCGGTGGGGGGGCTGCGCAG
>JAYVNK010000193.1:0-4983 GCA_043758475.1 Comamonadaceae bacterium
ATATGTTGCTCGCGCGTCTGCAGCGCCAGGCGGTAGGCGGGATTGCCGTGGATGTCGATGCTGACGCCGACGATGCGGCCGGGCATGGAGCGTTTGTACTCATCGCGACAGGCCATGTAGGCGGCGTGCGGGCCGCCGTTGCACAGCGGCATGCCAAAACGCTGGGTGGTGCCGACCACAATGTCAGCGTCAAATTCGCCGGGCGGTGTCAGCAGCGTGAGCGCTAGCAGATCAGCGGCCACGATGAAGGCGGCCTGTTTGCCGTGTACCAGCGTCACGTCGGCGCGCAGGTCGTCAATGCGGCCGCTGGTGCTGGGGTACTGCGCCAGCACGGCGAAATAGTCCGTGGCCAATGCCGCATGCCATTCTGGGGCCGAGTTGGCCAGTACGATAGTGATGCCAAGCGGAGCCGCGCGTGTCTGGATGACCTCAATCGTCTGCGGATGGCAATCGCCCGCCACGATGAAGGTATTGGACTTGCTTTTGACTGAGCGCCTGGCCAGCGTCATCGCCTCGGCTGCGGCCGTAGCTTCATCCAGCATGGACGCATTGGCGATGGGCATGCCTGTCAGGTCGCACACCATGGTCTGAAAGTTGACCAGCGCTTCCAGACGGCCTTGCGAAATTTCGGCCTGGTAGGGCGTGTAGGCGGTGTACCAGGCCGGGTTTTCCAGGATGTTGCGCAGGATCACACCGGGCGTGTGGGTGCCATGGTAGCCCTGGCCGATGAAGCTTTTGAACACCTTGTTCTTCGACGCCATGGTTTTGAGTTCGGCGAGGGCCGATGCTTCGGAAATGGCGGGCGGTATGGCCATGGGGCGGGTGCGTGCAATGCTGCGTGGCACGATGCCTTCAATCAACTCGCGGCGCGAGCTTGATCCGATAACCTTGAGCATGAGCTGTTCATCGGCCTCATCAATGCCGATATGGCGGGCAATAAACTCGCTGGCGTTTTCGAGTTCGGCCAGGGGTTTGGTGGATTGCATCAGCATGGCTGGGGCCTTGTGGGTTATTGCGGTTTCTTGTGTTTCTGATGGTTCAGGCGGAAAAGGTTTGGTAGCGGGTCTCGTCCATCAGCGCATCCAGTTCAGCGGGGTTCGACAGCTTCACTTTGAAGAACCAGCCCGCACCCAGCGGGTCGCTGTTGGCCAGTGCGGGGTCGGCACGCAGGGCTTCATTGACCTCGGTAATTTCACCCGTGACGGGCATGTAGACGTCAGCCGCCGCCTTCACCGACTCAACCACACCAGCGACATCCTTGGAAGCAAAGGATTTGCCCACTTCCGGCAGGTCCACAAAGACCACGTCGCCCAGCGCGTCCTGCGCGTGGTGGGTGATGCCGACGGTGGCCGTGTTGCCGTCAATGCTGAGCCATTCGTGGTCTTCGGTGTACTTGATATTCATGAAAAATCTCCTGTTGGTAGTGCTGGATATGGAAAAAAAGGGCTGATGGCTTGTCACCATCAACCGCGAAAGTAACGGTTCGGCACAAACGGCATGGTGCACACTTCCATGGGCACTGGTTTGCCCCGCACCATGGCATTCACCCGCGTGCCCAATGAAGCAAATTCCGTGCTCACGTAGCCCATCGCAATGGGCTTGTCGATAGTGGGGCCCAGCAGCCCGCTGGTGACCTCGCCAATGCGCTGGCCTGCGATGCTCTGAAGCTCGGTATGGTCGCGCACAGGAACGCGCTCCAACGCCATGAGCCCGACCCGCTTGCGATTGATCTCAGACAGAGAGTTAGCGGCTATTTGAGAGGCTAATTGGCCTGCAGCCCTTGTTGAATATGCATACTGTGATAATATTTTAGTAGCACCCGGAAATCCGCCCTCGCGTGCGCCACCCGCGCGGCGGACTTTCTGCACGGCCCAGTTAAGCCCGGCTTCAACCGGCGTGGTGGTGGCATTGATGTCGTTGCCGTAAAGGCACAGCCCGGCTTCCAGCCGCAAGGAATTGCGCGCGCCCAGGCCGATGGGTTTGACCTCGGGCTGGGCCAGCAGGGCGTGGGCCAGTGCTTCAGCCTTCATTTCGTGCACCGAGATTTCAAACCCGTCTTCGCCGGTGTAACCACTGCGGGTGACAAAACATTCAATCGTCTGGTGCGGGCCGTGGCTGTCGCACGCAATGCTGAACTTGCCACCCGTCATGAACACCAGTTTTTCAATGCCAGGGCACAGGCGCTGCAACGCGGTGACCGCCAGCGGGCCTTGCAGCGCCATCAAGGCCATCTCTGGCATGGGAATGACTTGGCAGCGGGTGCCGATTTTTGACTGGATGTGGGCGATGTCGTTCACCTTGCAGGCCCCGTTGACGATGATGAAGATGTCCCCGCCGTTCGCATAATCGCGGTTCGCAAACATCAGGTCGTCAATGATGCCGCCGTCATCATTGAGCAGCAGGCCATAGCGCTGCTTGCCCGCTGGCAGGTCAATCACGTCCATGGGGATCAGCGTCTCAAGCGCGGCTCCGGCGTCGGGGCCGACCAGTCGCAACTGGCCCATGTGGGACACGTCAAACAGGCCTGCCGCATTGCGGGTGTGGTGGTGTTCGGCCATCAGGCCGGCGGGGTACTGCACCGGCATGCTGTACCCGGCAAACGGCACCATGCGTGCACCCAATGACACGTGAAGATCGTGCAGCGGCGTTTGCAGCAGATGCCCTGGCGTAGCGGGGGAGGGCGAAACTGGCGTGGGGGATGCGGTGGCGGATGAGGTAGACAAAGCGGCAATCTCCGGGGGCAAGTCATATTCCATGGCGCGACCTGAAGTCAATGCCATGGGCTGCCCCCGCTGTCCGCTTTACCTGAGAGATTCACCCCGCAACCTGGCTCTGGCGCAGTGGGTTTGCTCCTTCGGTGGGCTGCATCCGGTGCAGCCTCTCTCCAGTGGGGAACGCGTCACGGCCGGGCAGCCATGAGGCGGTTGTCAGTCCTTTTGCCTGAGCGTTCAGACCGCTGCAATCAGCAGTCTTGCGCCTTCGGCGGTGCGCGCAACAAGGGCTGTTGGTGACACTCTCTCCTGACCACAGGAATTCTAACCTTTAGGCGCGATCCGGACCGTCACCGAACCGCCAGTTTGATGGCATCGGGGTTTTCAGCCACGTATTCGCGGATGATGGCCTCAAAACTTGCTTGCGGCAGAAGTCCCAGGCCTTTCGCACGCGCCGCGTTGATGCGTGCTGGCCAGGTCTTGACAATTTTGCGGATGTTGGCGTCTGGCGTCCAGTCGATCAGTGCCGCTGCTTCCGGGCCGGCGACGCGTTCCAGGGCAGCAGCCATGTCGCCCGTGGTGGCGGTGAGGGCCGGCAGGTTCAACGCGGTGCGCGGTCCCCAGGCGGCATCAGTGGCTTCTGCCGCACGGATGATGCCCTGGATTGTGAGCGTCGGGGAGGACAAAGCCACTTCGGTGTCTGGCGACACGGGGCACGCGCCCTTCACGCCCGCCAGCGGCTCGCGAATCATGCCGCTGAAGAAGCTGGACGCGGCCCCGTTGGGTTTGCCCGGGCGCACGCTGACCGTCATCAGGCGCACGTTTCTGCCTTGGATGAAGCCTTTGCGGGTAAAGTCGGCCACCAGCTGTTCACCAATGAATTTTTGGATGCCGTAGCTGGTTTGCGGCGTGGGCAGGGTGTGGTCCTCGATCACAGGTGGACTAGGTTGCTCGGGCGAGTCGCCAAACACCGCGAGCGAGCTGGCAAAGACCAGCATCGGTTTTGTCTGCGATGCGCGGCAGGCCTGCAGCAGGCCCAGCGTGGCCGCAAAATTGCTACGCATGCCCAGGTCAAAGTCAGCCTCGCATTCGCCGCTGACCGCTGCGGCCAGATGAAAAATAATAGCTGTATCTCTATGCAGGACAGGGGCTAGAGTGCTTTTTTCCTCCAGAAGTGCGTTTAAATCACCGGTGATAACGCTCACTCGGGCGTCTTTCAGCAAATCAGCGGGCGGTGCCATGCGGTCCACCAGGGTGATGCGACCAATGGCTTTGGGCGCTGTGCCCGCCAGCGACAGCGCGCCTTGTGCAAGCAGGGCGCGCGCCAGGCGCACGCCCAAAAATCCGGCTCCGCCGGTGATGACGATATTCATGCCTGAGCTTCCTTCATTTTTTTGACAGTCAATTTGCGCTATAGCTTATCAGCACCATGTGAGGAAGGGTGAGTGCCAACAGGCCCACCTCAAGCCACTGCCAGTACAGCGAGGGCGGGCTTAGCCAGCGACTGGTGGCCTCAGGGTTTACATTCCCGTGAACAACTTCACGGACGGCGTTCCCGCATGACACGGCCGACTGTCAAAGCACACTCTGCCAAAACGGGTTTACGGAAAGTCCGAAGCGATGGTGCCCAGGCAGGCGCTCTGGCGGCATCGGTCATTGCCTCTGGCCGCACCGTGAACCCCATGTCGGCCGAGATGTTCTGGTCAGCGTCCCGCAGTTTTCAGAAAATTGGTAGCTACATTATGTATAGCTGACAATGCATATACGATGAGGGCTTAAGACCATTTTTCCTACATCCCGGCGTAATTGGGCCCGCCGCCGCCCTCAGGCGTCACCCACACGATGTTCTGCGTCGGGTCCTTGATGTCACAGGTCTTGCAGTGCACGCAGTTTTGCGCGTTGATCTGCAGGCGGTCGGTGTTGTCCTCGTTTTTTACGTACTCGTACACACCGGCCGGGCAGTAACGCGCCTCCGGCCCTGCATACATGGCCAGGTTGATGTTGACGGGCACGCTCGCGTCCTTGAGCGTCAAATGCGCAGGCTGGTTTTCTTCGTGGTTGGTGTTGCTGACAAAAACGCTGGAGAGCTTGTCAAACGTCAGCTTGCCGTCGGGCTTGGGGTAGACGATTTGCGGGCAGTCTTTGGCGGGCTTGAGCTTGGCGTGGTCTGGCACCGTCGAGTGGATCGTCCAGGGCGGCGATTTGATGCCCAGTTTGGGCAGCAGCCACAGCTCGATGCCGTTCATGATGCTCGACAGATACAAGCCCTTTT
>JAYVNK010000194.1:0-4983 GCA_043758475.1 Comamonadaceae bacterium
AGGCCGGGCTTTTGCCTGTCGCTTTGCCCAACGCGGCAAACATTGGGTTGGCTTCTTTGCCCCTAAATGTTGACTTGGCAAACATCGGAAACTTCACACCATAGGTGTTGAAGCAAAAGTCGGCAATCTGCTTGCTGTTGCCCGGCTCCTGGCTGCCGAAATCGTTGCTCGGAAAGCCCAGCACGACCAGGCCTTTGGCGCTGAATTTGGCATGCAGTGCCTCCAGCCCTTCGAATTGGCTGGTGAAGCCGCAGTAGCTGGCGGTGTTGACCACCAGCACCACCTTGGGATGGCAACAAGGAAAAAGTGACCCGGTTTTTGAGTGGTTTCATAGCGCACCCATGATAGGTTTGCCTTTGAAAAACTACTTCTTGGTGGGCTTTGCCAACGACCAACCCAAACGGCACCCGCAGGTGCCGTCCAGTGCCGCCAAATGGCGTCTATTGCCTGCTATGGGCCGGCTGCCTGAGGGCAGTGGCCAAGTCAGCTCGCAATTAGGCGACTTTGGTTGCTTTCTTCACTGCGTCGGTAGCCTGTGTGGCGGCTGCGGCGAAGTTCGACTGGGCCGACTCAATCGCTTTTTTGGCCTGGGTTTGAGCCGACTCCAATGCATTTTGACCAGCGGCCATGGCATTCTTGAAAGCGGCTACGGCGGTTTCGCTGCCAGCCGGCGCGTTCTTGCTCAGGTTTTCCAGCACGCCAGCAAACGCCTTTTGTGCCTCAAGCGTCTTGGCTTCGACAGCTTTGGTGAATTCGGCACCGCTGCCCGTCACAATGGCCTGGACGTGCTGGGCATAAGCCGCAGTCTTGTCGGCCATCGGCTTGAACATGCCAGCTTGCAAAGCGAGCAACTCTTGCGCGTCTTTGGCACCCAGAGCGGCTTGCACGTGGCTGAAGGTTTCGCCCAAAGCCGCCTTGGAGGCCGCCAGGTTGAGCTCGACCAGTTTTTCCACGCCCGCAAAAGCCTGGGTGGTGAAGCCTTGCAGTGCTTGCAGATTGGTTTTGTTCGTTGTGATGAATTGTTCAGCGATGGTGTTCATTTCGGGTTCCTTGGGTTGTTGAGGTGAATCAGATGCCTGCGCGGTAAATGCCGTTCCCGGTATTTATGTTGCAGTGCAGCATGAATTGAATTATAGGGAAAACCCGAGGCTTTGGGGTAATTTTGCTGGATCGCAGCAACGATTAGGGACGGTGGTCTAGGCGTCGGTTCCGCCGTCATTTGAAAAGTCAATGACGGGTGCAGCAAGTTCTCAGGGCACTTGCAGCGCGGGCGCTGCTGGAATGCGGTAAAAGCCAAAAAAATGGCGTAAAAAGACAAAAAGAGGCAAAAAAGTGGTCTAAAGTGCCTCTAGCCCTTGTGTGGTGTGTATAAGTAGCTATTGATACTATAGTAATGTGTCCGTTTGCGGATGCACCCACTGCCACAGCAGTTGTGACACATCATCAACCCCGGTGCGCTTGGTGGCCGAGAACAACCGAACTTCGCCGCCGCCGGCCTGCAGCTTCATGATGGACAGGGCCTTGATTTGCTCCGTCTTGTTGAGCTTGTCGGCCTTGGTCAGAATCACCAGAAACTTCAGGCCCTCCACCACGCGTGGGCGGATAACGTCCAGCAAAATCTCGTCCAGCTCGGTCAGGCCGTGGCGCGGGTCGCACATCAGCACAATGCCTTTGAGGTTTTCACGCGTCACCAGGTAGTTGGCCATGACCTGTTGCCAGCGGATTTTGTCCTGTTTGGGCACGGCCGCGTAGCCATAGCCCGGCAGGTCGGCCAGCACGGCATCGGTCACGCCCTGCTTGCCCAGTGTGAACAGGTTGATGTGCTGGGTGCGGCCCGGTTTTTTGGATGCGTAGGCCAGCTGCTTTTGCTGGGTGAGGGTGTTGATGCAGGTGGATTTGCCCGCATTGGAGCGGCCCACGAAGGCGATTTCAGGCACGTCCAGCGCTGGCAGAAAATGCAGTTGGGGCGCTGTGGTGAGGAACTTGGCGGTGTGCAGCCAGCCGGATGCAATGGTCGCCCAGGCTTTTTGCTGCGCGACCGCAGTTGACGCAGGCGTTGCTTGTGTGGCAGTTTTGCCAGGCCGCGCAGCGTTGCCGGAATTATGGACCGGAGCCGGTGGGTTTGTGGTGATGGTCATTGATGTGAGTGAGGGCGACGCCCGTGCGGCCATTGTAGAATCACTGGGTTTTGGCCTCCCGTCAAGACCTGCTACGACACGACATTGCCCACCATGAAGCTGATCGCTCAACTGATTTCCCCCCTCTTCACCGCCTTGGCATTCGCTGCTGCACTGACAGCGCCTTTCATGGCCGCCCATGCTGCGGACGCACCCGCCGGCGCACCACCCGCCATATCACCCGCCCCACCCCAGGCCGAAACCAAGGCGGCGGCACCTCTCGCACCGTCGAAACCTGACCTGGCTAAACCTGACCTAGCTAAGCCTGACCTAGCTAAGGGCGAAGCCAGCTACACGGCAGTGTGTTCTGCCTGCCATGGCGCGGACGGCAATTCGGCCATTCCAGTCAACCCCAAGCTGGCCCAGCAGCACCCTGAATATTTGATCAAGCAGTTGATGGAATTCAAATCAGGCAAGCGCAACAACGCCATCATGAAAGGTTTTGCGGCTGCCTTGAGCGACGACGACATGCGCAACATTGCCTACTGGGCCACATCCAAAAAAGCCAAGGCGGGTTTTGCCAAAGACAAGGAACTGGTGGCCCAGGGTGAACGCATCTACCGCGGTGGCATTGCTGACCGCCAGGTGCCCGCCTGTGCCGCCTGCCACAGCCCCAACGGTGCCGGCCTGCCCGCGCAGTACCCGCGCATGAGCGGCCAGCATGCCGACTACACCGCAGCTCAATTGACCAGCTTCAGGGACGGCGTGCGCAAAAACAGCCTGCAGATGAACCAAGTCGCCGCCAAATTGAATGATCGCGAGATCAAGGCCGTGGCTGATTACATTGCCGGGCTGCGGTAAGCCCGCAAAAAGGGTGGTTCCGGGAACCATTGCGCGGGAATGAAGCCAAAAAGGGCGGGCTGATCGACAAATCAGCCCGCCTTTTGCTTTATTGAGGCTCAGGCAATAGCCGCAGGTAAGAACCACGCGCCGAGACTGACAAACCTACAACGTCCAGGAAACACCATGCTCATCAAGACCGGTAACAGCGCCTTCATCCACCCCGTCCCCAGCGAAATCACGCCGGCGCACGTCTACCAGAGTCGGCGTGATGTGATGCGTCTGGCCGCTACGGGTGCAGCCGGCGCCGCCATGGCCGCCTGGGCGGCGCGTGACGCGCTGGCGCAGGCTGCGGCCACCGTGCAGCGCCCTGGCAAACTCGGCGCGCTGGCCAGCATCAAGTCGGGCGTTGCCGGTGCCGTCACCATGGAAAAAATCACCGATTACAAAGACGCCAGCACCTACAACAACTTTTACGAGTTTGGCACCGACAAGGCCGACCCGGCGCAAAACGCGCACACGCTCAAAACCACGCCCTGGACGGTCGAGGTCGAAGGCATGGTCAAGAAGCCCGCCAAATACACATTGGAAGACCTGCTGAAGCTGCGGGCGCAGGAAGAGCGCATCTACCGCCTGCGCTGCGTTGAAGGCTGGTCCATGGTGATTCCGTGGGTGGGCTATTCGCTGGCGGAGCTCATCAAGGTGGTGGAGCCGCTGGGCAATGCCAAATACGTTGAGTTTGTGACCCTGGCGGACCCAAAAACCATGCCGTTTGTCGGCTCGCGCGTGCTGGAGTGGCCTTATGTGGAAGGCCTGCGCATGGATGAAGCCATGAACCCGCTGACGCTGCTGACCTTTGGCATGTATGGCGAGGTGCTGCCCAACCAGAGCGGCGCGCCGGTGCGCTTGGTGGTGCCATGGAAGTATGGCTTCAAGAGCGGCAAGAGCATCGTCAAAATCCGCTTCACCGACAAAGAGCCCCACACCGCGTGGAACAAGGCCGCTGCCAGCGAATACGGCTTTTATTCAAACGTCAACCCCAGCGTTGACCATCCCCGCTGGAGCCAGGCCACCGAGCGGCGGATAGGGGAAGAGGGCGGCCTGTTTGCCAAGAAGCGCAAGACGCTGATGTTCAACGGCTACGAGCCGCAGGTGGGGCAGATGTATGCGGGCATGGATTTGAAGAAGTTATTCTGAGGCATTGTGGGAAAGACCGCCGCCACACGAAGTGGGCAAGCTCTGTCCCCAACACTTGGTCGGATGTTGGAAGTCCGCATTGTGGGCAAGCGCTGTCCCCAACTGATCAAGCCACTGTGAATTCACTGCTCCTGCACCCCGCAGCAAAACCGCTGTTTTTTGCGGTTTGCCTGCTGCCTTTTGCCTGGCTGGTGTACGCGGCGGCAGCCAATCAGCTGGGCGCCAATCCCGCCGAGGCGCTGGTGCGTGCCAGCGGCGACTGGACGCTGCGCTTCCTGTGCATTGTGCTGGCCGTCACCCCCTTGCGGGTCATCACCAAAACGCCGGCGCTGGCGCGCTTTCGGCGCATGTTGGGGCTGTTTGTGTATTTTTATGTCGTGGTGCACCTGCTGAGCTACAGCTGGTTTGACATGGAATTCAACGTGGGCGACATCATCAAGGACATCATCAAGCGGCCGTTCATCCTGGTCGGATTTTCAGCCTTCGTATTGCTGACGCCGCTGGCTGCCACGTCGTTCAACCGCGCCATCAAGGCCATGGGCGCCAAGCGCTGGCAGATGCTGCACAAGCTGGTGTACGCAGTGGCCGGTTTCGGCATTCTGCATTTTTTCTGGATGCGCGCAGGCAAAAACAACTTTGCCGAAGTGTATGTGTACGCCGCCCTTCTTGGCACGCTGCTGGGTTGGCGTGTGGTCCAGTTTGTCAAGAAAAAGAGGGCTTTTCCCTTATCAGACAAGCGTAAACAGCTATTAAATACATAGTTAGACTATGGTCATCCCGGGTGATCCTGGGCAGTCGAAAGCGGGCGGATGCCTTGGGCAAGGGACAG
>JAYVNK010000195.1:0-4981 GCA_043758475.1 Comamonadaceae bacterium
GAGTATGTGGTCGATTTTTTACCCAAGGTGAAGATTGAAGCGGCCATATCGGACGATTTGGTTGACCGCGTGATCGAAGCCGTCGAGGCGGCTGCCCGCACCGGCAAAATCGGCGACGGCAAGATTTTTGTCTACAACCTGGAGCAAGTCGTGCGCATCCGCACCGGTGAAACCGGCAAAGAAGCGTTATAGACATCAGCCTCCATTCGAGAACCATAAGAAAACACGAAAATGAAAAAACTACTTGCTTCCCTCGCGCTGGGGTTGAGTTTGGTCGGGTTTGGCGCGCTTGCCGTGGCCCAGACACCCCCTGCTGCTGTGCCCGCCACTGCAGCGTCTACAGTCGGCGCTGCGCCTGCTGCCACTGCCACCGCTGCTGCCCCGGCTCCTGCGGCTGCGGCCTCTGCTGCTCCCGCGCCCGTGCCCAACAAAGGCGACGTGGCATGGATGATCGTGGCTACCGCCTTCGTCATCATGATGTCCATCCCTGGCCTGGCCCTGTTCTACGGCGGCCTGGTGCGCAGCAAGAATATGCTGTCGGTGTTGATGCAGGTGTTTGTCACGTTCTCGCTGATTGTTGTGTTGTGGTGCATTTACGGCTACAGCCTGGCGTTCACCGAGGGCAATCAGTTCATTGGAGGGTTCGACCGGCTGTTCATGAAAGGCCTGTTTGACCCCATGAAGGGCGAGTTCGCCATGGGTGCTACGTTCAGCAAGGGCGTGGTGATTCCCGAGCTGCTGTTCATGGCGTTCCAGGCCACCTTTGCCGCCATCACCTGCTGCCTGATCATTGGCGCGTTTGCCGAGCGCATCAAGTTCTCTGCGATGCTGCTGTTCATGGTGCTGTGGTTCACCTTCAGCTACACACCGATCGCGCACATGGTCTGGTACTGGATGGGCCCGGATGCCTATACTTCCAAGGAAGTGGTTGACGCGATGAACGCCAAGGCCGGCATGATCTGGCAGTGGGGCGCGCTGGACTTTGCCGGCGGCACCGTGGTGCACATCAACGCGGCTGTGGCAGGTCTGGTCGGTGCCTTTGTCATCGGCAAGCGCGTGGGCTACGGCAAGGAAGCCATGGCCCCGCACAGCCTCACCCTGACCATGGTCGGTGCCTCCCTGCTGTGGGTTGGCTGGTTCGGCTTTAACGCGGGTTCTGCGCTGGAAGCCAACGGCACGGCTGTGCTGGCGTTCATGAACACCTTCTCGGCCACAGCGGCGGCGGTGTTGGCATGGTGCCTGGGTGAAGCGCTGATGCGCGGCAAGGCGTCCATGCTGGGTGCGGCGTCTGGCGCTGTGGCGGGCTTGGTGGCCATTACGCCTGCATGCGGCAACGTGGGTCTGATGGGCGCGATCATCATCGGCTTTGTTGCCGGCTTTGCCTGCCTGTGGGGCGTGAATGGGTTAAAGAAAATGCTGGGTGCGGATGACTCTCTGGACGTGTTCGGTGTGCACGGCGTGGGCGGCATCGTCGGCGCTTTGCTGACCGGCGTGTTCAACAATCAGGCGCTGGGTGGCCCGGGCCTGGTGGGTGACTGGGTGACCGCTGCGGTGTCATCGGTATCCATTGCAGACCAAGTGTGGATCCAGTTCAAGGCCATCATGGTGACCATCGTCTGGTCGGGCGTCGTGTCTCTGATTGCCTTCAAGATTGTCGATCTGGTGATTGGCCTGCGTGTGCCCGAAGAAGACGAGCGCGAAGGCCTGGACATTACCTCCCACGGCGAGACGGCATACAACCGGTAAACCAGTACGGTCCATCCCCAGGGTGTTGTGGGTCATCACCCCGGAGTTCAGGCCAGCCCGCAAGAGTCACGGCTCTTGCGGGCTTTTTTTATGGACGTTTCCTGCGGCTGATCCCATGCCGGCGCGCAAGGCACAATGCAGACCAGGAGACGCAACAAAGTGACAACAACCCTCGTGCTCGCCGTGGATGGATTCCGGTGTGAAATCGTGCCGGACCTCGGCGCCAGCGTTTCTGGCTTGTGGTTTGGCGATACCCCCGTGCTGCGTTCACCCGGTGCAGCGGCCTTGAACTCAGCGCGCCAGTCTGGCAGCTACCCTCTGGTGCCGTTTTCCAACCGCATTGCGCAAGCCACCCTCAAGTGGAACGGCACCAGCCATCCGCTGGTGAAAAACAATGGCACCGAGCCGCACGCCATCCACGGCGTGGGCTGGCAGCGTGTCTGGGAAGTGCTGGACGCCAGTGACCAGTTCGCGCTGCTGTCGTATGAGCACAAGCCAGACGCCTCATGGCCGTTCGCGTTTGACACCTCGCAGGCGTTCCGCCTGACCGCGCATGAGCTGGAACTGACGCTGAGCATCACCAACCAGTCGACCAGCGCCACGCCGGTGGGCCTGGGCTGGCATCCGTACTTTATGAAACGACCGGGCAGCCACATTGCGTTTGAGGCCGAAGGCCGCTGGGAAATGGACGCCTTGAAACTGCCCACACACCGCACCGCATCGCCCGGGCTTGACATCGATTGCGCTGCGCTGGATGTTGACCACTGCTTTGACGGCTGGAATGGCGTGCTGCATCTGCACGACGAGGCATTGCACACCCGCATCAGCAGCAAGCTGACCCGCCTGGTGGTGTTTGCCCACCCTTCCAAAGATTTTGTGGCGATAGAGCCGGCAAGCCACGTCAACAATGCCGTCAACTTGATGGCAAATGGCGTGGCCAGCGCCGATGAGCTGGGCGTGCACCTGTTGCAGCCCGGTGAATCCTTGTCG
This sequence comes from Comamonadaceae bacterium, assembly GCA_043758475.1. Classification (GTDB taxonomy): domain Bacteria; phylum Pseudomonadota; class Gammaproteobacteria; order Burkholderiales; family Burkholderiaceae_C; genus JANYCG01. The sequence continues at coordinate 2,737 of JAYVNK010000195.1, forward strand.
TGCGAGATGACCATCCACGTGGCTACAGTGAGATGATACGCCCACCTTTTTTTCGTGATTGAGCCATCAGGATTTATGGATTCAGCCCTTCAGCACATCACAGACCGCGTGCGCGCGGCCGCCGCCAGTGGCACGCCGTTGCGCATTCGCGGTGGCGGCAGCAAGGATTTTTACGGCCAGTCCCTGCAGGGTGAGTTGCTGGACACGACGCCCTGGCGAGGCATCACCAGCTACGAGCCCAGCGAATTGGTGGTGACTGCGCGCGCGGGCACTCCGTTGTCGGAGCTGGAAGCGGTGCTGGCCGAACAAGGCCAATGCCTGCCATTCGAGCCTCCGCATTTTGCCTTCAGGCGTGGTGACAGCCAGGACGTTGGCAATGACACCGAGAGTTCTGGGGTGAGTGGAGCGACGGCCAGATCGATGGCCATGGCGACTTCCCAGGCAACCGTGGGCGGCATGGTCGCCGCAGGTCTGAGCGGCCCGGCCCGCGCCAGCGCCGGTGGCGTGCGCGACTACATGCTGGGCGTGCAGTTGCTCAATGGCCGCGCCGAGCACCTTACGTTTGGCGGCCAGGTGATGAAAAACGTAGCGGGCTATGACGTGTCACGCCTGATGGCTGGCTCTATGGGCACGTTGGGCGTCATCACCGAGGTGTCACTCAAGGTGCTGCCCGTGGCCCCGGCTGAGGCCACGCTGGTGTTTGAGCTGGACCAGGCCGAAGCGCTTGCGCAACTACACCGCTGGGGCGGGCAGCCGCTGCCCTTGAATGCGAGTTGCTGGGTGCACGACGATGCGGCTGCGCAAGACCTGCTGTTTATTCGTCTGCGCGGTGCCATCGCCGCTGTCGCGTCGGCCAGCAAAAGCATGGTGCTGCACGCTGGTGGCAAACGCATGGACAACGCTGCGGCCGCGCCCGACTGGCAAGCCTGCCGTGATCTGCGTCTGCCATTTTTCACCAATCCGCCACAGCCCGACATGGCGCTGTGGCGTTTGAGTGTGGCGCAAACTGCGCCCGTGCTCAACCTGCCGTGGCCGCAACTGGTGCAGTGGCATGGCGGCCTGCGCTGGCTCTGGGCCCCGCTGGACGCTGCCGCCCGCGTGCGCGAAGCGGCCATGCAAGCAGGCGGGAATGCTTCTTTATTTATAACTACTTATGCACATCCGACGGGGGCTAGAGGCCAATTTGATGCATTTTCTGAGCTCAAAACGCCATTGGATGCCATTCACCGCCGCCTGAAGGCCGAGTTTGACCCGGCGGGCATCTTCAACCGTGGCCGCCTGTTTGCGGACATGTGAGACTTGTCATGGACACAGACATGGTTGGGTACTACCGCCAGCGCGCCGGCTACTATGACCGGGTTTATCACAAGCCCGAACGCCAGTCTGACTTGCGCGCCATGGAAGCCTGGTTGCCCGGCCCCTTTGCGCGGCGCCGCGTGCTGGAAGTGGCGTGTGGCACTGGCTGGTGGACGCCGCACGGTGCGCGCGATTGCTCGCATTGGCTTGCCACCGATCTGAACCCCAACACCATGGACGTGGCACGCTGCAAGGCCTTGCCCGACGGCAAGGTGGAGTTTGCCACCGTGGATGCCTACAGCTTTGACGGCCTGGGCCAGCGCAGCTTTGATGGCGCTTTCAGCGGCTGCTGGTGGAGCCACATCCCGCTGGAGCGTCTGGCGTCATGGCTGGAGCTCCTGCACGCCCGGCTTGACCCCGGCGCGCACGTCGTGATGCTGGACAACAGCTACGGGCAGACCAGCAGCACGCCCCTGTCGCGCCGGGATGCACAAGGCAACACCTACCAGGTCCGCCCGCTGGACGACGGCAGCTTGCACGAGGTGCTGAAGAACTTTCCTACACGCGACGAAGCCTTCGCAGCCATCGGCGCGCGTGCCCGCAATCCCGAGTGGATCGCTTACGAGCACTACTGGGTGCTGAATTACCAGCTCGCCTGATGCAAACCAACCTCTCCCCCGAATACAAAAACACGGCCGACGGGTCTGCCGCTGAAGCCATTTTGCGCAAGTGCGTGCACTGCGGGTTTTGCAACGCCACCTGCCCCACCTACCAGTTGCTCGGTGATGAGCTGGATGGCCCGCGCGGGCGCATCTACTTGATGAAGCAGGTGCTGGAAGGCACAGCGCCTACACGCAAAACCCAGCTTCACCTGGATCGCTGCCTGACCTGCCGCAACTGCGAAACCACCTGCCCCAGCGGTGTGGATTACGGCCACCTGGTGGACATT
>JAYVNK010000196.1:0-14805 GCA_043758475.1 Comamonadaceae bacterium
CCATGGCCAGTGCGTTGTTCGGGTCGGGCCGCTGGTTGGCAAAAATGTGATGCATGCCAGTGGCGTCCGGATACAGGCCAGCGGCGAGCGAGCGGCTCATCGCGTTGCCCACCAGCTCGTCCACAATCCATTCGGTGCCGGTGAGCAGCATGGATCGGTAGTGCCCGACCAGCAGGGGCTGGTTGATAAAGCGAAGATCGCCGTTTTGCACCGACACCCGCAGCGCGGTGCTCTTGCCACCGGCACGCCGGGGCTCCAGGCCAACCCGCGATGGGCCAAGCAAATCGGCCTCGCTGGACGGTGGGCGCGACGACTGCAGGCCGCGCGAAGGGCGGCTGCGCACCATCGCCGCCGCCCCGGCAGCGCTGGCAGGGCCACCTGCGCCGACAGCACCGCGCGTGCCGGGCGCGGGTGGCTCGCAGACTGCAAGCTGGCGCGTCTCGCCCGTGGTCAGCAGTTCAATGTAGGCGGCAAAAGCACTGGCCTCGTCTGGCAGCTTGCCGTGCGTTGCGTCCACCTTCCAGGTGCGTACACCCGGTAGCAGCGCGCTGGACAGGGTGACCCGGCCATCGCCTTCGTCAGGCGCATCAAGGTATTCCAGCCCGTCGCTGGTCTGCACCATGCCGGCCGGCGTGAAATCGGCATGGCCCACCACCAGCAGCATTTTTTGTGCATCACCGCCAAGGGTTTCAACCTGCGCGTCGAGCCGCCGGCGCAGCTTGACGGCCTGGTCCAGCACATCTTGGGGCGGCGCTCCCCATTGGTAGAGGGTCTGCTGGGAACCTTCGTTGTGCCAGACACTGCGCTCGCGCAGCGCGGCCATGTCGTCGTCGGCCAGCTTCTTCCACGTGCTGGCTTTGTCAAGCGCAAGCAAAGGGTCCAGCAATGAGGCCTGCAACTGGATGAAGCCCGGCATGCCCGCCATCATTTTGCGCGCGCCGCCGTTGTCAAACAGCGCGCCAAACGCCACCAGCGCGTTGCCAAAGGTGTCATCGCCAGAGAGAGTCTGCATCGGTGCCCAGGAGCCCCCGTTGGGCGTGCCCAGCATCAGCAGGCGGCCCCCTTCGCGCGCCATCATGCGCTTCCAGGTTTCGGGTTTTTCCAGCCGCATGGTGCGCGCCACCAGCCCGCCCATGGAGTGCGCCAGCAGCCGCACCGGCTGATGGTTCAGATTGCGCGCACTCAGGGCTGCATCCACGGCATCGGCCAGGCGGGCCGCCTCGTCTTCCATCGGGCGCCGCCAGTCATAGGCGAAAGGGATGACCTCATGCGAGTCCGCCAGGCGCTCAATCAGGTCGTCGTAAACACTGCCAATCGGGCCGTCAGGCTCCACGCTGGCGGCGGTGGCAGGGTCCCACGCCAACTGCTTCAGGCCGTTGACGAACCGGAACCCCAGCCACACGCGTTTGCCGTCGCGCTTGAGATGGGAGCCCAGAATGCCGGGCAACACAAATACGGCCGGGCGGTCTGCCGGGTTGGCACCAGGCCCGCCGCGTGATCGTGCCGTTGCCTTCGCAGCGCGCGTGCCGCTGGCGTCCTGCCCGGCCCATGACAGCGGGCCAATGGTGGCGAAATCGGCGGGGGCCATCTGCACCAAAGCATCAGCAATCGCCTTGACCGTGCGCTCGTTGGCGAAGTAGTTGAAGTGCGAAACCTTGGCCCCGCGGTCCAGCAGAAAGCTTGCCCCCGCGCCAGATGCGGTGGCGGCGCGGGGCATGCCGCCGTACATCGAGCGCGTCTGCACCACGAGGTCATTGTCGGTCCAGTAGAACGCGTCTGACAACAGCGTCTTGACCCACGAACCGATGGAGTCGCCTTCGAGGTCGCCCGCCACCACGCGCAGATCCCCCTGTATCGATTCGCTGCCGCCGTTGAGCCATTTAACGAGGGGACTCTCGGGCATCATCGCCTCAATGCCGGGGAGTTCGGCCGGGTTGGCCCGCCTGCGCGCCACCTCGGCCAGAAAAGCCACCAGATCAGGCGCTACGGGCACGCCGCCAAGTTCAAGCCCCCATTTCAACACCGACAGGTAGGCGTCAAACCGTTTTGACGCCAGCAAGGTGCCGCGCGCCGGGCAGGCCACGCGCACGACGCGCTCCACCTTCAGGCCTTTGGCAACCGACTCTTTGGCCAGCGCCTGCAGGTCAGCACGCTGCTGCTGGTAGTCAGCCCCGGCAAACGGTGCCAGTTCGTCAGCGCTGGGTGGCCTGCCATCGCACGCCCGGGCCAGCACCTCGGCCACCAGGCCCCCGCGCGAATGCGTGAGCAGGTGCAGGCGCGCCCCCGCAGGCATCGCGCGCACCAGGGTGAGCGCGTTGGCAATCGGGCTTGCGCCCATGGTGGGGTGGTCCAGCGCGTAGACCCGTTTGCCGTAGTGCTGGAACAGCTCGCGCACGGTTTGCGGGTGCTGAGTCCAAAGCTTTCCAAAGGTGCTGACAGTGTCCACAAAGGTGCCGTGCACCAGTATCAGCAGCGGGCCGCCATCGGCTGCGGCAGGCACCGCTGTGCGCTTGCGCCCACTGCCTTTAAGTGGCTGCAAGGCATCGGGCGAGAGCTCGTACACGCCTGCATCTACACCGCCGTCTACCTTCAGCGTGACGGCGGCGGCGGCCAGCTTGGCAGGGTCTTTGACCAGGCTCGTGATGACCTCAAATGCGCTCAGCACCGCCTGGCCCATCCAGCCGCGGGTGGCGCCGCGCGTGGCGCCGGCCTCCAGCCCCGGCCAGCCCAGTTGCGGGGCGACCAGAACCTCGTTGTCGTTGGCCGTGTTCACGGCACTGCGCGTTGGCCCGGCGCTCTGCGCGCGCATCAGGTCGCGCGCGTCTTCGGGGTGCAGGTACAGCGTGGGGCCGTTGGCAATGGTGAGCACCACCACATCGTCGCCTGGGCGTGCGGTGACGCGGATTGCTTCGCCACCGCCGCGCTGGGTGCCCACGCGAACCGAGGCCTTGACGCTGCCGCGTGTCGCGCCAAAGGTGGTGGTGACTATAGCGCCCGGCGTGCCAGTCAGGGCCTGGCCCGGGATGATGAAGGTGATGTCTTTTGCCTGGGTTGCCATGGCTGCTCTCCTGTGCTGTACTTTGCGTCAGCTCACTCCCGCTGCCGCCGCGATCAGACCGTGAACGGTGCCTGTGAGAGGAACACGCCCGCCTTGCCCAGCGTGAACAGATTTGGCGACTGCGAGGCTGGCAGGCCCGCCTTGATGCGCGCATGCAGATTGCCGTAGTTGCCCTTGAAGGTGCCGTGGTTCCAGGCCTTGAGCAATTGCTCGGTGAAAGCGCCGTTGTGGTTCCCGTCCATCGAGGTCTGGTTGTCCTGGCAGCCCGAGATCAGCAGCACGGCCGGGCTGAATCTGTCAACAATGCCACCCAGGCGACCACTGATGGCCACACCGGCCAGCGCTGTATCAGGGTCCACCGGGGCGGTGCCCGCCGCCTTGGCCACGTCGCGTTGCAGTTTGTCGTAAAACGCCTGATGCTCACGGTAAGTGCGCATGGCCACGGCAGCAGGCATCAGCTTGGGGCGCTGCGTGGGGCTGGCATCAGGCGGCGGTGCGGCCCGTGTAACAGTGCCGCTGTGGCAACTGTCAGACAGCACCAGGATGCGCACACCCGCCTTGAACCGGCTCAGTTCGAAATACAGTTCGTCGTCAATCAACTGGCCGTCAAACAGGCACCAGGTTTCGTCCTGCTTGTCGGCCTCTTCACCGGTCACATCGGGCACCTGGCCGCCATGGCCAGAGTAGGTCAGAAAGAACAGGTCGCCCGATTTCAGCGATTTGGCCGCAGCGCGCATACCCGCGAGCGTGTTAGCACGGGTGCCCTTTTTTGTGAGCAGCACGGTTGGCTTCATGCCCTTGGACCTGGCGATGGCCGCCATGTCGTTGGCATCAAATTCGCAGGCCGCCAGCGGCCCGGTCCAGCCGCCATAAGCAGCTCCGTAGACGCTGTTCAAACCAATGTGCAGTGAAAGACCCCGGGCCACTGCGGCCGCCCCCTTGCTGTTTGCCATGCCTCTCTCCTTGAAAGAATGCCCTAAATGCTCAGGAATTCCAACAGACTGATTTTTGCGAGAGTATGGCCCTACTTCATGGCGGAAGTCAATTGCTTCGCGGCGGTTGCCACGCGGCGGTTTAGTTTGCCGGGCAACAGTTACACAAACCCCAGGTTTTGCGCTGAGTAGTTCACGATATTGGGCACCATCAATTTAAGCTCGCTGCCCGAGACGCCAAACCACGAGGCCAGCGTTGCGGCAAACTGGTCCACCGACGTGGTGGGCAGCAAGCGGCCCTGGCCCACGTCGTCTGCGCCATTGACTGCAATGGCCGGGGCCGTGCCGTAGTATTTTTTGCCGTTAACCGCGCCGCCCACCACAAAATGGTGGCTGCCCCAGCCGTGGTCAGACCCATCGCCGTTGGACGCCAGCGTGCGGCCAAAATCAGACGCTGTGAATGCGGTGACCTTGTCGTCAATGCCCAGCTCTTTGGTTGCGTCATAAAACGACTTCAACGCCTCTGCCACCTGGCCCAACAGAACCGGATGGTTTTGCGGCAGGAAATCATGCGTGTCAAAGCCGCCCAGCGAGACCATGAAAACCTGCCGCTTCACATCCAGCGTAGACCGGCCGGCGATCATTTTTGCCACCATCTGCAATTGCATCGCCAGCGGGTTGGCGGTGTTGAACGGCGTGGCCAGGGCGACGCCCGACGTGGCCGAAGTGACCGTGCCTTCAGCCGCAATGGAGCGCTGCGTGGTCTGGCTGTACGCGCTTTCCATGTAGTTGCTGCTGGTCTGGCTGACCAGCGCATTGAGCGCAGTGGCGCAAGCCGCTGACCCATACACGCCGTTTTTGATGCCGTTGATGGGCACTGCGCCGCTGCTGCTGACCTGATAGGCCTGCGCGGTCTGTCCGGCCAGGTGGACGGCATTGCCGGTGACCGAAACGCAGGTGAATGTCGCTTTGCCGTTGTTGGACAGCGCCAGGTCGCCCATGCGCCCGCCCCAGCCAAGGACTGACCCTTCGGGCTGTGATGATTGCCAGACCGACTGCTGGTCATTGTGCGAAAAGAGCTTGGGCGGAAGCGGCACCGATTTGGCGTTGTACTGCGCCAGCGTGGTCGGTTGGACCAGCGGCCCCACGTTGAGCTGCACCGCCATGCGACCGGCATCGAAAATTACTTTGAGCGGTGCCAGTTCAGGCGCCAGCGCCAGTTGCATGCCGCCCGGCAAGGGCGTCGCAGGTGCCAGCACGGTGGCCGCAAGGCTGGCCTGCGGCGTGGCAATGCCCGTGCGGATAGCGGCATACTTGACGTAGTTGGCATTGTCAAAGGGCACCAGGGTGTTGCCGTAGTCGTTGCCGCCATACAAAAACACGCAGACGATGGCCTTGTAGTCGGTGGCGGTGAAGGCCGCTGCTTCGCCTATGGCCGCCAGGTTGAGCGCCCAGGGCGTGGCCACGCCGGCCAGGCCCAATTGACCTGCGCGGCGCAGGAAGGCCCGGCGTGCGATTTTTTCGGTTTGGTTGATCCACATGCTGTGCTCCCTTTATTTCTGGACGAGGTATTCGGGGCTGGCCATCACCAGCAAAATCGCCGCCTGGACGCGGTTGAGCGCGCCTGCTGCCGTGGCGGTGCTGATGGTGGCAATCGCGGTGCGAATGGTTGCCAGCGTTGCCGCACTGAGCTGCCCTGCGGACATCAGCAGATTCAGACGATCCGTCATTGCTGTGGGGTCGTTGACCAGGGCCAACTCTGCCGTGTAGGACGGGGGTGCCAAGCCGCCGTTGTTGTTGTTGAAACCGGCCCGGATGGTGGTGAGCATGAAATTGAGGTAGCCAGCCACGGTCGATTCATTCGTCAATTGAAACTCGGGTGCGGTCAACCCCTGGGTTGCCAGCGTGGTGTTGGGTGGCACATAGCCTGGCCTGAAAAAATTGAAGACTGACTGCGAACGCAGCGGGCTTTGGCCCAGGCGGGTTGCGGGGTCTGACAAATCGCCGATGACCCACGCGTCGCCTGGCGATGTGGCACCAAAGGTGCGCGCCCACTGCACCAGGCGCAGCATGGGCTCGCGCTGCTTGCCCCAGGCGGGCACGGCCAGTTTGGCCGCATCCCGCGCCTCGGTGTCCAGCAGCACGGCAGCCACCACCGCCTTGAGGTCGCCGCGCACCCCCGCCCCGTTGTTGTTGAACACGCTGGCAACGCGTGCCACATAGGCCGGGCTGGGGTTGCTGGTGACCAGACGCTGGATCAGCTGCTTGCCAATGAATGGCCCGACGTTGGCGTGGTTGAAGATGGCGTCCAGCGCGGTCCGCAAAGCGGTAGCGCCGTCAGTATTGGCGGGGATGGTGGTGCCCAAAAAGTCAGCCTGCCCCATGGCGTGCAGGCTGGCGTTGAGCTTCATGCGGTTTCTCACCTCCAGCGGGTTGGTGATGCGGGTGCTGCCGGTGGTGTCGTAGTCGTAGCCGGTGAAGACTTGCGCCAGGCTGCTGATGGACGCCTGGTCATAGGTCTCTACCGGCTTGCCATCGCCGCCCTGCTTGTTGCTGCCGTCCAGGTTGAGCTGGTACAGGCCGATGGAGAACAGTTGCAGTACCTCGCGCGAGTAGTTTTCGTCGGGCGCACGCCCGGTGGTGGGGTCGGCCTTCTGGTTGCCTTTGGTGTTGAGGAACACGCCCATCGCCGGGTTGAGGGTGATTTCTTCCAGCAGCGCGCGGTAATTGCCAAACGCCCCGGCGGCCAGCACATCCCAATATTGCGCCACGGCAAAGCTGCGTGACGGGATCGGCACGCCGTTGCTGGACACCACAAAAATCTCGGACAGCGCCAGCGCCACACGTTTGCGCACCCTATCTGCCGAGGTGATGATCTGGTTCCAGACCATGTAGTCAGCGGGAAACACGCTGGCTGCATAAGTAGCCGCATTGAAGCCCTTGGACATCAGCCAGTCCCAGCCCGTGCGGGTTGCCGGGGCATTGAGCTGTGCGTTGAGCCACACCGGATACCCCTGGGCTTGCACTGCTGCGATGTCCGCGTCCGACGCCGAAAACTGCGCTTGCAGCAAAAATCGCGACGCCTCAAGCGTGGTGGGCGGCGGCGTTACGGTCACTGGTGGCGTGACGGGGGGCGCAGGCGCAGGTGGGGTGGTCGGGGCAACTGCGCCACCGCCGCCGCCGCACGCGGCGAGTGCCAGCGCGGCAAAACTGGCGCTGGCCGCCAGCGCTGACTGCACTGAGATGCCTGGATGGTCTGACCGATTTTCCACCTCTGCAGGGTGGAGGGGTTCTTCAATCACTGTGGTGTTCATGGGGGTGTCTCGCGTGTTGGTTCTCATGGGTGTTTGGCCATTTAACGCGGCTGACCCATGCAAAGTTCTTTCTGTCAGGTAAAGCTGTGGTGAAGTATGTTGAACAATGTGTTGCAAACCACGTTGCAACGCCGGGCCGACCAGCGACGTGCCCGGTCAGACTGGGGCAATCACACCAGCGGGCGACCCGTCAGGCGCTCAAGCACAGCCACCGGGCTGGCAGACGGGTCATACTGGCGCGTGGCAGGCAGATGCATCGTCTGCTCCAGCATGTGCTGGCCCGACATCACAGCGTGCGAGGTCTGGTCTGAAAAGCAGACCCACACCGAACCCGCTGCAAACGGCACGGTCTGCTGCGGCGCGTTCTGCTGGTAGTCAAGGTCGGCTTTCATGGCGTCGTGCAATTGCAGCATCAAATGGTCGTATTCGCTGCGCAGTGACTTGGTGATGTGCAGGGTTCTCAGCAGGCCGGCCTGCCAGCCTGAATAGGGTTTGGCCGTTGGTAAAAACCGCCTGGCAACGTCTTCAAACGGTTCGCCCACACGCCAGACGCGGGGCACGCCGTGCGGGTTGGCATTGGTGAACACACGCAGAATCCGCTCGCCGCCATTGGGGCGCGACACAAAGGAATCTATGTGCAGGCGCTTGTCATCGGCGCGCCAGGATTGCACGCGCGTCTCAACCAGGGCTGGCCGAAAACTGGTGGGTGCCATGCGCAGCGACCCGGTGTAGTGTGGCAGCAGGCCGTTGATGAGCGCCTGCGCCTGCGCGCGAAACCGCCGCACCATCGCCGCCACACATTGCTGCACTTGTGCATCACCCAGCACACCCTTCAGGCGGGAAGATCCATCAGGGGCAACGTCCAGGCTGATGTTGCGCGCTTTGGGCGACAGCAGCGCCGGGTCAAGGAAACGCGCCTCGTGCGCCAGCACCCCAAAGCGAAGCTTGGGAAAGTAGAGTACTTTGCCGGCCTCAAGCGCCTCAATCCAGGGGGGCTGGGGCATGCCGCCGGTCCATTCGGCCAAGTCGAGCGTGACCAGTTGCTGTTGCATGGGTCAAGTATCGCACCCGGTGTGGATGCGCCTGCAACGGGTCACGCGACGCGAATGCTATTGCGTCTATTGCGCGATCGCTTTCTCAAACTCGGTTTTTGAAATCATGCCGTCGCCGTCAGTATCCACTTGCTTGAAACGTGCCACCAAACCAGGCACGTTTTCAGCCTCCACGATGTCCAGCTTGCCGTCTTTGTTTGCATCCGCTTTCACGAAGGCTGCCATCATTTCCTGTTTCGACATCGTCTTGTCAGTGCCAGCGGGCCCCATGCTGGTCTGGGCCCATGCGGCGGTGGTTGTCAGCAGAATCGCTGCGGCAGCCCCATGCATCAGTTTGCGGGTTTTAAAAATCATTGGTGAACTCCGGTTCAAGTTGAAAGGAGTTCCATTTCATCGCAGCACACACTGCCAGGCAAGCGTTATTGCCGGCTGTTTCGTCCGATACGTTTTGGCGGGGACCGATACATTCCGCTTGCCTCAGATACATTTCCTGTTGCGCTTCAACACGTTCTGCTGACACGGCATCTAGGCGGCAAGCCTGGACCATTCCGACACCGTGAGGTTGCGCCCCTGTGCCTTGGCCTGGTACAGCGCATCGTCTGCGCGGGCAATGGTGGCCTCCATCGTCTCGCCCGCGCGGTGCAGCGTCAGGCCAACGGAGAATGTCACGCGCAAGTCAGGCTTCCACAGCCATTGTCCGGGCTGTGAAAACAGGTCCCGAAAACGCTCTATCACCTGCCCGGCTTCGTCTTTTGACGTGTCCGGCATGAGCAGCAGAAACTCCTCGCCGCCCCAGCGCGCCAGCACATCGGCCCCGCGCAGCACCGCGCTTGCATGGCTGGCAAAGGTGCGCAGCACGTCGTCGCCTGCGGCGTGTCCCAGGGTGTCGTTGATGCCCTTGAAGTGGTCCAGGTCGATCATCGCGATGCAGGCGCTGGCGGGCTGCCTTGACGCCCGGCGCTCCTCAGAGGCCAGCAGCTCCAGCGCATGGCGGCGGTTCGCCAGCCCGGTCAACTCATCGCGCGCGGCCAGCCATTGAATTTTCTCCAGCGCTTGACTGAGAGAACGCTTCTGCTGCCGCAGTTGCCTGCGCAGTTCGCTCAGGCGGGCCGCAAGCTCCGCGATGCAAGGCAGCGTGATCAGCGCAAACAGGTACAGCACGGTTTCCTGCTGCGGATCAAAGTGCACAGGCCTTGCCGCAGTGCCGATCAGGATGGTAAGCCCCAGCCCCACCAGTGAAAAAAGCCCCATCAGCCGACAGTCGCGTGGGGACAGGGTCAACGCGCCGAACACAAGCACCAGCGCGACGATGGTCAGCATCATGCCGTGGAAGCTCGGGTTGGCAACGTAAGCCATGGCCACGACGGTCATGCCAAAGGCCATCTGGCAGCCCGTCATTGCGGGGTCGGCAAACCGCCTGCTCCAGCCACTGCGAATGGCCAGGTAGAAGCCCGCACCGTTGGCGGCCAGGTACAGCGTGATCCACAGTGCGTCTTGCGCCTCTGCCATGCGCACGGACACGGCATACCACTGAAGCGACAGCAGAAGGACGTAGGCAACGTGCACCTCAACCCAATAGTTGAGGATGCTGCGCTGCTGGGGTGACACCCCAAGCAGCCACGCAAACGGCGGGTCAGCTTGATCGCTTTTCATGACATCCCTGAAGCCTGGTTTTGCAGCGCGGTGGAAATGTATCTGACGAGGATATTTCGGGCTGGCAGGTACCATTTCCGAGTGTAAGGCGGGCACCGGTCAATGTGAAGAGGGTTTTTAAGGGCGTACATGCAGATACATCTGTTGGAGAAAATCTCCATCGTATCTAATTGATAGCTACTTATGCATATTACACAGGGGCTATAGGCGATTTCTCTAATTTTCTTCTTTTTTCAGAGCGGCACCAGCCCAACCTGCTGTTCCGCCACAGTCACCCGCAGCAGCAGGCGCCGGTGGCCCTCGTAGCCGCCGGTTGCCGCGTGCAGCAGGCAGCGGTTGTCCCACAGCGTCAGCATGCCACGCGCCCAGCGGTGGCGGAAGATGAAGCGTTCTTCAATCTGGTGTTTGAACAACTGGCGCAGCACATCGCCCGCCTCGCCAGGGTCCATGCCGTCAATGCCAATGGTGTAGCCGGGGCTGACAAACAGCGCCTTGCGGCCGGTCTCGGGATGGGTGCGCACCAGCGGGTGCAGCCGGGTTTTGAGCGCGCTGTCGCCAAAGCGGATGGCCATCGACCGCCCAGTGTCTTTCTCGCCATACAGGCCGTCACGTGCATAGCCGCCCCGCGCTGAGTGGATTGCCTTGCGGCGCTGCACTGCGCTCTGCAAGGCCTGCGGCAGCGCATCAAACGCGGCGTACTGGTCAGCAAACAGCGTGTCGCCGCCCACCGGCGGAATCACCTGGCCATACAGCACGGTGCCTGCGGGCGGCGACGGCAGAAAGCTCCAGTCGCTGTGCCACGTTTCGGCAAAGAGTTTGCTGGCCTCATTGGCCTCGCGCTTGACTTCCACCACATGCGGATGGCCGGGCAGCCCCGCAATGTAAGGGTCTTCACCGCGCGGGCCAATGTAGAAGGCAAAGCGCTCCAGGTCTTCAATCGTCAGGTTCTGGTTTGGGAAGGCGATGACCTGGTGCGATAGCCAGGCGCTGCGGATGTCGGCAATCTGATGTGCTGACAGGGTCTGGGCCAGGTCAACGCCGTGGATCAGCGCGCCGACGCTGCTGGAGGAAGGTTCAATTTGCATGGCGTGCGCCACCGGCAGGTGGCTCGAAGAGGGGATCGTTGCGCAAATCAGTCACACGGAATTGTGATGCGGCGCGCGGCGCAGTGCAAGCGGCGACGCCAGTGCAGTGTGAAATGCGACTTGACATGCGACCCGGGCAGCAGCTTCTGGCCTCACGCCAACAATTGCAAATTGCCGCCGGCCGCCGTGGTGTTCACGGTAATCGCCTGCTCGGCACAAAAGCGGTACAGGTAATGCGGGCCGCCCGCTTTGGGCCCGGTGCCGCTTAAGCCCTCGCCGCCAAACGGCTGCACACCGACCACAGCACCGATCTGGTTGCGGTTGATGTAGACGTTGCCGATGTGGGCGGCGCGGGCCAGCGCCTGGGCTCTGGAGTCGATGCGGGTCTGGATGCCGAGCGTAAGGCCATAGCCCAGCTTGTTGATCGCCTCGATCACCACCATCGGGTCACTCAACTCGCCCGACCCCCAGCGCACAATGTGCAGCACCGGGCCGAAGATTTCAGCCTTCACGTCGCTGATGCGCCGGAGTTCAAAGGCCTGGGGTGGAATCAGGTTTGCTATTATATTTGTATCTGCTTGTGCACTGTAGACGGGGGCTATAATCGGTTTTGACTCATTTTTCAGGCGTTGGAGGTGGTTTTGGATGCCCTCGAAGGCTTCTGCGTCAATCACAGGACCTATATCCGTTGCAAGTTCTGCCGGGTCGCCACAAACAAGTTCTTTGGCAGCCCCCTGAATCATCTCGATGACGTGGTCGGCAATGGCCTCATGCACGCACAGCAGGCGCAGCGCTGAGCAGCGCTGCCCTGCGCTTCTGAAGGCGCTTTGCACCACGGCGTCGGCGACTTGCTCGGGCAGGGCGGTGCTGTCCACCAGCATGGCGTTGATGCCGCCGGTCTCGGCAATCAGCGGCACGATGGGGCCGTCTTTGGCGGCCAGCGCGCGGTTGATGATTTTGGCCACCTGCGTGGAGCCGGTGAAGACCACGCCCGCCACGCCGGGTGCGGCGACCAACGCCGCGCCCACCGTCTCGCCGGGGCCGTGCAGCAGTTGCAGCGCGCCTTCGGGGATGCCCGCCGCGTGCAGCAATTTCACGGCCTGCCACGCCACGCCGGGCGTCTGCTCGGCGGGTTTAGCCAGCACCGTGTTGCCGGTGGCCAGCGCGGCGGCAACCTGCCCCACAAAGATGGCCAGCGGAAAATTCCAAGGGCTGATGCAGACCCACGGGCCGCGCGCAGTCAGGCGCAGCTCGTTGGTTTCGCCCGTGACGCCTCGCGTCACCTCGGCATAACTGCCTCGCGTCACCTCGACATGACCGCCTCGCGTCACCTCGACATGACTTCCGGTGTGATCACCCGGCATGGCAATGGGTTGCATGATGCGTTCGGCCTCACGGGCGTAATAGCGCAAAAAGTCCACTGCCTCGCGTACTTCGCTTACCGCGTCGCCCCAGGTCTTGAAGGCTTCCTTGACCAGCAGCGCGCAGAATTCAGGCAGCTGCTGCTCCAGGGCATCGGCGGCGCGGCACAGGATAGCGGCACGCTCGCCCACAGCCGTGTTGCTCCACGTTTTATAGCTACTTATACTTGTCTGTAGAGGGCTAGAGGTCAATTTTGCATCGAAAACAGGCACAAATGGCACTTCCACGGCATGGTAGGCCGCCAGAAGCGGTTCGCGCATGCTTTGCACTGTCAGATCCAGCCCGGCGCTGTTTTTTCGGGACGCGCCTGTCCTGAGCCCCGTCGCGGGGCCGAAGATGTCCTGCGGCAATGGCAGGGATGGCTCGGGCGTTAACCGCAAGGGGGAAATCAGCAGTTCCTGCATGCCCACAGACTCATCTGCGAGCTGGTGCACAAACGACGAGTTGGCCCCGTTTTCCAGCAGGCGGCGCACCAGGTAGGCCAGCAGGTCTTTGTGCGCGCCCACTGGGGCGTAAACGCGACAGGCGATCAACGGGTTTTTCAGCACCTCGCGGTACACGCCTTCGCCCATGCCGTGCAAACGTTGCAACTCAAAACTGCTGGATGTTGCCCCCACGCTTGCCACTTCGTGTGCTGCGCTGGACAGGCCGATGCCAGAGGCAACGTCTCTTCGTGCTGTCCAATCCTGCGCAGGCAGGGTTGGAGCCGCAGCGCTCAGCCCCGAGGGGGCCGTGCCCTCGGGCAAGTCTCGAAGAGACGGCGCGACAGGCTTGGGGCGGCCCGGCGCGGCGGCGGCTCCCGACTTGGCACTCATCTGCAAAATGGCGGCAATGGTGGCCGCGTTGTGCGTGGCGAACTGCGGGTAGATGGCATCTGGCGCGGCCAGCAGGGCGCTGGCGCAGGCCAGGTACGACACGTCGGTGTGGTGTTTGTGGGTGAACACCGGGTAGGCGGGAAGGCCCAGCTCCTGCGCGCGTTTGATTTCGGCGTCCCAGTACGCGCCCTTGACCAGGCGGCACATCAGGCGCAGTTTGTACTTTCGGGCCATCTCGGTGATGTGCGCTATGAGTTCAAGGGCGCGCGTCTGATAAGCCTGCATGGCCAGGCCGAAGCCGGTCCACTGCGGATGGTGCTGCGCAACTTGGGCGGTGAGTGCTTCAAACACATCCAGCGACAATTCGAGACGGTCCACCTCTTCGGCGTCAATCGTCAAGTTGATGTTGGCCCGGGCCGCCTGCTCGCACAGGCCCCAGACGCGGGGCACCAGTTCGGCCATGACGCGACTCTTCTGCGCATCTTCAAAACGTGGGTGCAGCGCGCTCAGTTTGATGGAAATACCATCATTTTGCTCACAAGCCCTTGTCTGGTCTGCATGAATAGCTATTGATTGAATAGCGTTTTGATAACTGTTTAAATACTTGAGTGCGTCAGCCTCAGTGCGCGCCCCTTCGCCCAGCATGTCATAGCTGTAGCGCAGATTTTTTGTCTTTCGCGTCGCAGAGACTGCCTCGTCCATGGCTTCGCCAATCGTCTGCCCTAGCACAAACTGCCGGCCCAGCAACTGCACCGCACGCAAGGTCGCAGCCACCACCGAGCGCGCCCCAAGTTTTGCAAACAGGCCCCCACGCTCGGCACTGTAGTGTCCTCGCTGCTCCCCGAGGGGGCCCTCGCGCCCAAGGGCGGCCTGTCGGCGCTCGCTCCCGCCTTCGGGATCGGGCAAAAACTTCTTGCTCATCGCGATGGCCGCGCTGGCCAGGCGCGCCAGCGTTTTGTCGCCCGCCGCGTCAAAGTCGGCGCGGCCCAGCTGGTCGGCCGTCAGCGCAATCGCGGTCTCGGCGTCGGGCACACGCAGCAGCGCCTCGGCCAGGCGCATCAGGGCCAGGCCCTCGGGGCTGGAGATTGGGTATTCCTTGAGCAGACTTTCCATCGCCCAGAACGGCGGCGGGTTCTTGCGAACGGCCTGCACCCAGGGCGTGGCGGTCTGGGCGGCCGCCACCCAGTTCAGCGCGTTGGCTAGGGTGCCCAAGTGCTGGGCAACGATGTCGCCTTCGGGGCGGTACGGGTTGGGCAGGCGCATGGAATAAATCATCGGTATATAAACTACCATCATTAACCAAAGTTTGGTTAATTTTTATCCAAATTTCACGGCTAAACCAGTCACCTGAATCCGTGACGAATCCCATCGAATTTTCATAATTCCCCATTGAAATCAAGCACTTAGCCCCCATGTAGAGTCAACCCTGAAGGTGAACTTTACATGACCGACTTTATTATCAAAAAACTGCCCT
>JAYVNK010000197.1:0-4979 GCA_043758475.1 Comamonadaceae bacterium
CGCCAGTTTGAAAAGTTGATACCCGCCTAAAAATCTCCCACTTGGTTTCAACACATCACAAGAAAATCAATCATGTCTGAATGGAAAAAAATCTGCCTGATCACTGATATTCCGGTACTGGGGTCACGCCGTGTGGCACGCCCTGCCGGCATGGATGTCGCCGTGTTTCGTAACGATCAGGACCAAGTGTTTGCGCTACTGGACCGCTGCCCGCACAAGGGCGGCCCGCTCAGTCAAGGTATCGTGTTTGGCACCAGCGTAGCTTGCCCGCTGCACAACTGGACGATTGACATGGAGGGTGGCTGCGCCAAAGCACCTGACGAGGGTTGCACGCCAAAATTTAACTGCAAGGTAGAAGCAGGTGTCGTGTTTCTGGATACGAACGAGCTCGCGACTTTGGCGCTGGACGTCAAAGCGCCCAAAGCAGGCCCCGGGGCATCGACGGGTGCCACTGGTGACGAAAGTTTTGAAGTGCAGACGCCACACACGGCTTGAGCTTTTGCAGTTAGCTTGAGGCTTCATGACACTTTCATTTCCCAGAGAAACCAGCTCCACCACCCCGCCGTCACTAAACCACGTCAATCCAGAATAAGGCAAGACCCATGTTATTCGGCCGCACCCACCGCAAACCCATCTCCATCCCGGCCAAACAGGTCAAGGAGTGGAAATACACCACTTGCAACTATTGCTCAACTGGCTGCTCGATTGAAATTGGCCTGAATGACACCGGCAAGATCGTCTCCAGCCGGGGGCACGCCGGGGCCGATGTGAATCGTGGCAAGCTGTGCATCAAAGGCTTGCTGGAGCACGAGTTGTTCGACAGCCCAGGCCGCGGCACCATGCCTTTGATGCGTGAGAAAGCGCACCTGCCGTTTGCACCCACGAGCTGGGACGGTGCACTGGACAAAACCGCCGCCAAAATCAAGGAAATCCAGGCCAAGTACGGGCGCGATGCCTTCGCCGTGGTGTCCACTGGCCAGTTGCTGACCGAGGAGTTTTACACCCTGGGCAAGCTGGTGCGCGGCCAGATCGGAACCAACAATTACGACGGCAACACCACGCTGTGCATGGCCTCGGCCGTGTCGGGTTACAAGCGCTCATTCGGCTCCGATGGCCCGCCCGGCTGCTATGGTGACTTTGAGCATACGCACTGCCTGATGGCCTTTGGCTCGAACCTGCCCGAGCAACACCCCATCATTTACTGGCGCCTGAAAGAAGCACTGGAAAAGCGCAAGTTCCCGCTGATCGTGGTGGACCCGCGCGTGACCATGCTGGCCCAGTTTGCTGACATCCACCTGCCCATCACGCCGGGCACCGACACCGTGCTGATCAACGCGATGTTGCACGTCATCTTCAAAGAAAATCTGCAAGACGACGACTACATCGCTCAGCACACCGAGGGCATTGAGGCCCTGCGCGAGCTGGTGAAGGATTACGACCCCAAGAGCGCCCAGCATGTCTGCGGCATTGACGAAGACCGCATCCGCACCGTGGCGCGCCTGTATGCCAAAGCCCCGGCGGCGATGAGCATCTGGACCATGGGCATCAACCAGTCCACCCACGGCTCAGACGGCGTGGTGGACATCAACAACCTGAACCTGATCACCGGCAACATCGGCATACCCGGCGGCACCAGCCTGTCCATCACCGGCCAGTGCAACGCCATGGGCACCCGCGAATGGTCGTCCTGCTCGGGCCTGCCGGGCTACCGCGCGCTGGAGAAAGAAAAAGACCGAAAAACCGTAGCCGACTTCTGGGGCATTGACGAGAGCTTTTTTCCGCCAGCACGCGGCATGGCGCAGACCGATATTTTCCCGGCGATTGAGACTGGCGAGATCAAGGGCCTGTGGCTGGTGGCCACCAACCCGATGACCTCGATGGCCAATCAGCCGCGCATCATCAAGGCGATGGAAAACCTGGAATTTTTGGTGGTGCAGGACGTGTACGAAGATGTCGAAACCAACAAGTATTCGCACGTCTATTTTCCGGCCTCGGTTTGGGCCGAAAAGCAGGGCTGCCACACCAACACCGAGCGCCGCGTCAACCTGACCCGCAACGTGATGCCCGCCTACGCCGACTCCAAGCCCGACTTCTGGATATTCAACCAGATGGCCAAGCGCTTTGAAGACCGCAACAAGATTCACTTCCCCGACAACAGCGAAGCCGTGTTCGAGGAAATGAAAATTCTGTCCCAAGGCGAAGGCCGCACGCTCGATATCACGGGCATGACGTACGACCGCATTGAGGCGGCGCGCGGCATCCAGTGGCCGTACAGCGAAGCGCAGGCCCAGGTCGATCTGAAAAAAATGGGGGCGCATGATCCAAACAACATGAAGCTGCGCCTGCCGTTTGAGGGTGATGCCCGCCTGTACACCGACGGCGTGTTCCAGACCCCCAGCGGCAAAGCCAAGCTGATCCCGATTCGCTTCTTCAACAACAACGAATGCCCGGACGCCGAGTACCCGTTCTGGTTGAACACGGGTCGTGTGGTGGAGCACTTCCACACCCGCACCCGCACCGGCAAGATTGGCAACCAAAACAAGTTCAGCCCCACGCCCTATATGGAGATGAACCCCGACGCGGCCGAAGAGCTGGGCATTGAGCACCAAAGCTATGTGCGTCTGGTGAGCCGACGCGGCGACGCCGTGGTGATGGTGCAGCTCACACAAAGGGTGGGGCGCAACATGGTGTTCGTGCCCTTCCATTACTACGACTGCGTGAACCGCCTGACTCTGGGGCTGCTGGACCCGCACTCGCGCCAACCCGCCTTCAAGCAAAGCGCGGTGCAGATCGAGAAGATTGACCAGCAAGAAGCGGCACGATTGAACTTTGAACGGAGGGCTTACTGATGACCACCACCACTATTGAATCCAAAGGTGGCTGCAGCAACCCAGGCTGCGGCACCACGGGTTGCGGCTCCAAATCTAAGGCCAACACGGCCAAGCCCTATACGACCGAGCGCCCGATTTGGGAAATTAGAACCGAAGAGCAGACCTACGCTTTTCTGAACGACAAGAGCAACGCCGATACCAATCGCTATGGGCAAAAGATCGACCTGATAGAGCACACCCACCACCAGTTGCCGGTAGGCCGTTCGCTGTTCATCAACGAAAACCCGGCAGTAGGAACCAACCCGAACCGCAACAAGCAGCACGGCTTTTTCTTTACCGCCGACAACTGCATCGGCTGCCACGCCTGCGAAGCCGCCTGTAGCGAGAAAAACGACAACCCGCCGCACATCGCCTTCCGCTCGGTCGGCTATGTGGAGGGTGGCAGCTTCCCCGACTACAAGCGCATGAACATTTCCATGGCTTGCAACCACTGCGATGACCCGGTTTGCTTGAAAGGCTGCCCGACCCGCGCCTACACCAAGCATGTGGAATACGGCGCTGTGCTGCAAGACCCGGAAACCTGCTTTGGCTGCGGCTACTGCACCTGGGTCTGCCCCTACAACGCACCCCAGCTCGACCCGGTCAAAGGCCAGGTCTCCAAGTGCAATATGTGCGTGGACCGGCTCGAAGTGGGCTTGAAGCCGGCTTGCGTGTCGGCCTGCAATGCCAACGCGCTGGACTTCGGCGTGATTGAAAACATTCCGGCCAATCGGGAGCAGGCAAGGGTTGAGATCCCCGGCTTTCCCTCACCCGAAATCACCCAGCCGAATATCCGCTTCCAGCAAATCAAGCAGTTGCCCGACGAGATGAAGCGCACCGACTCGATGCCGTTGAAGTACCACAAGGACGCCGCTGGCCGCTACCGCCCAGCGATCGACCAAAAAAATGGCAAGACGAAGCACTGGAACCTCAAACGCCTGAGCTCGAAAGAAAACCCCTTGGTGCTGTTCACGCTCTCGGCCCAGACCGCAGCCGGGGCCTTTGGCCTGGCCTTTTTGGCCGCGCAGGCGGGCCTTTCGGGGTTCAAAGCGTTTGCCCAATCGGCCCTGTACGCACCGCTGGCCATCCTGTGCCTGCTGCTGGTGGCTTTTGGCTTGTTCATGTCCACCATGCACCTGGGCAAACCCAAGCGCTTCTACCGGGGCTTTAACAATCTGCGGCACTCACCAGTGTCGCGCGAAGGCTTAGGGATTGCCATCTTCATGGCGGCACTGAGCGGCCACATTCTGTTTAGCCTGCCCGGCAACTCCTTGTTCCAGAGCCTGTTCAGCGCGGTTTTCGGCACGGACACCAGCCACTTCATCAGTGCCGGCCAGGCCGTTTCGCTGGCCCGTGTCCTGGGTTACCTGGCGGTGTTGGGCAGCGCCGCTGGCCTGTACTACATGGTCAAGTGCTACCGCATCAGGGCCCGCCCGTTCTGGGACCATTGGCAAGTCGGCGCGGCCTTCATCGGCAACCTGCTGTCGCTCGGTGCCCTGGTGGCCGGCACGGTGATGGTCGCCACGCTGGCGATTGCCGGTGAGAGCGTGCTGAATGTGACCCTGGTCTGCGCCACCCTGTTGTGCCTGGGCCTGCTACTGGAAGGCCTGGGCCACACCGCCCACGCGCGCGCCATGGGCAGCGCCGAGCACGAAGGGGGTGCCTCGTATTACGTGCAGACCACCACCTTTGGCAAAACCTATGTGCTGCGCAACACGATGCTGGGCCTGAACCTGCTCTTGGCCTGCGGCCTGCTGACCAGCATCCTGGCGTTCAATTCGGTCAACCTGATCACCCTAATCGGTCTGGCCATCGTCGGCGCCACCCTGATCGCCACCAGTGTGATTGGCCGTGCCCTGTTTTATGTGTTGGTCATCCCCACCACCATGCCCGGGGCCTTCTTCTGGAAGAACAAAGGCTTTGAGGACCATGCCCGCGACATCGGTCTGGCCAATATGCCGCAGGTGGGTGTGGCACCCTTTCGCCACTATCATTGAGTCCATGCAACTTGAAGATTTGGTATCACGTACCTGCGTCATCGGACTCACCTATTTTGAACGCGACGGCACGCTGCTGCGCCAAACGCAGTACGCCGGGCAGGTGCTCAAG
>JAYVNK010000198.1:0-4976 GCA_043758475.1 Comamonadaceae bacterium
TTGACGAGGCGGGCGCAGCGCAGCGCATTTTGCCCCTCAGCAAGCGTAAAAAGATCATCACCAAGACCGAGGTGGAAGAAATCGTGGCCAAGATTGCGCGCATTCCGCCCGCCAATGTGTCCAACGACGACCGGGGCAAGCTGCGCACGCTGGAGCGCGATTTGAAAAACGTGGTGTTCGGCCAGGACAAGGCGCTGGACGTACTGGCCTCGGCCGTGAAAATGGCGCGCTCGGGCCTGGGCAAGGGCGACAAGCCGATTGGCTCGTTCCTGTTCAGCGGCCCTACGGGCGTGGGCAAGACCGAGGCGGCCAAGCAGTTGGCCTACATCATGGGCATCGATTTGATCCGCTTTGACATGAGCGAGTACATGGAGCAGCACGCGGTGAGCCGCTTGATTGGCGCGCCTCCGGGTTATGTCGGCTTCGACCAGGGCGGTTTGCTGACCGAGGCCATCACCAAGAAGCCGCATTGCGTGCTGTTGCTGGACGAGATTGAAAAAGCGCACCCGGCGATCTTCAACGTGCTGTTGCAGGTGATGGACCACGGCACGCTGACCGACAACAACGGGCGCAAGGCTGACTTCCGCAACGTGATCATCGTCATGACCACCAACGCCGGTGCCGAGACCATGAACAAGGCCACCATTGGCTTCACCAATCCGCGTGAAGCGGGCGATGAGATGGCCGATATCAAACGCCTGTTCACGCCCGAGTTCCGCAACCGGCTGGACGCCACGGTCAGCTTCAAGGCGCTGGATGAGAACGTGATCCTGCGCGTGGTGGACAAGTTCCTGCTGCAGTTGGAGACGCAATTGGCCGACAAGAAGGTCGAGGTCACCTTCACCGACAAGCTGCGCAAGCACCTGGCGAAGAAGGGCTTTGATCCGCTGATGGGCGCACGGCCAATGCAGCGCCTGATTCAGGACACGATCCGCCGTGCGCTGGCCGATGAGCTGCTGTTTGGCCGCTTGACCGATGGTGGCCGCCTGACGGTGGACATGACCATCACCACGGATGAGAAAGGTGTTGATACCGGTGAAGTGGCGCTGGACATCCAGCCGCTGCCCAAGAAAGAGGGCAAGGCCAAGCCGGAGGCTCAGGAAGCAACAGCCGATTAATTCCAGATCGCACTGACATCGAGACGAGCGAAAACAGCGATAACGTCGTTGCAGCTCCTAGTCGTGCTAACGCACTGCCTTCGTCGCTGCGCCTAGTTCTCACTTCTATTGCGAACTGGAATACTGCTATAGCTGGGCGCGCAGGGCTTCTATCCGCGCCCGGTTGACCCCGAAGTCTTTTTGGCCAAGGCGGCTGGACGAGCGGACCTGGATCACGCCATTGGGCTTGTCCAGCCAGAGTTCCAGGTCGTCGGTGAACTTCAGGAGGGCGGTGGTGGTTTGCGCGTAAATGTAGCCGGGTTCTCGTTTAACAATCACGGAGCGCTCTGTTTTTGAGAGCGATTCTGCCAGTTTGTCCATGGCATGAGCGCCATCACCTGCAAACTTCAGCGGTGTGATTGACGCATATTCCTTCTGCGGATGGTCTGGGTAAAGCCCCGCCTGGCTGCTGACGCAGTTGGGCGTTTTGGAGAGGCCCTTCAACCGCCCCTCGCTCACGCCCAGACCGTCAGGCACCTTGCCCGTGAGTAGGCCCATTTGCCCGGCGATGACCAGGCCGATGGCCACCACCAGCACCCCTAAAACCAAAACACCCAGAATATTCATCATCCATCCTTTGAAGGGGCGTGCCCTTTGGGTTGCCATAAGGATTGCAAGAATACCGCAAGCAGCGCTGCAGCCGGGCTGCGCTGGGTTATTTGAACCCCACCCGGTCCAGCATCTGCTGCACCTTGACCTGGTTCATGCCCACCACGCTGATGGGGATTGTCTCGCTCTTGAAGCTGCCGCCGGTCATGGCTTTGAGCGCGGGGTTGTTGACGGCGACACCCACAGCGGTGGGCCATTCGTTGTTGCCATTGGCAAAATAATTTTGCGCATCCGGGCTGACCAGGTATTCAAGAAACTTGACTGCATTGGCCTGGTTTTTCGCATTTTTGGCGACTGCGCCGCCAGCGATGTTGACATGCGTGCCCCAGGATTCCTGGTTGGGGAACACCACGCCCACGCGCTCGGCAATCACCTTGTCTTCAGGCGCGGTGGAGCGCATGATGCGGGCGAGGTAATAGGTGTTCGTGACGGCAATGCCGCACTCGCCTGACGCCACGCCCTTGATCTGGTCGCTGTCGCCGCCCTTGGGGTCACGCGCCATGTTGGCCACCATGCCCTTGAGCCAGGCCTCGGCTTTGGCTTCGCCCAGGTGTTCGGTCACTGCGCCAAACAGGCTCAAGTTGTAGGGGTGTGAGCCTGAGCGGATGCAAAGCTTGCCCTTGTTTTTGGGGTCGCCCAGCTCTTCATAAGTGTCAACATCTGCCTTGGCAACCTTGAGCTTGTCATACACCACCACGCGCGCGCGGGTCGACAAGCCAAACCAGGGTGTGCTACCGTCAGTAGCTGGCTTGGCGCGCAGCTGGGCCGGAATGGCGTCTTCCAGCAGCTTGGACTTAATGGGCTGGAACAGGCCTTCCACCTCGCCTTTGTACAGGCGTGCCGCATCCACCAGCAAAATCACGTCGGCCGGCGACGCAGTGCCTTCGGCTTTGAGGCGCGCCAGAATGCCCGCGTCGTCGGCATCCACCCGGTTGATCTTGATGCCGGTGGCCTTGGTGAAGTTGCTGTACAGCGCCTCGTCGGTCGAGTAATGGCGGGCTGAGTAGAGGTTGACCACCTGCTCCTGGGCTTGGGCGCCGACGGTTGCGGCTGCGCAGCCAAGAAAAAGAGCGCTGGCAATGGAGACTTTGGTGTTGTTCATGAAGTAGGTTGTTGGCGATGGCCGACTGCGGGATGGCTGAAGACAAGACACTGGAGATGTGACAAAGAAACTGTGACGATCATCCGATGATAAAACAAACGCGAATCATTCGCAATTCATGTTTTAGACGGTTTCCGTGGGTGACGGCAACCGCCCGATTGGGGGTGGCGCCATTTGGACTTTCAATCACAACCGCATTCGCATCCGCCGTTGCCGTCGTAGTCTTGCTCGCATTCGCAGGCTGCGTGACCCGGCCCGTGGACAAGCCCGCAGCGCCCGAGCCACCCGTGGCGGCGACCCAGCTCCAGATTCCCAAGCGCCCACCCAAGGTAGGTTTGGCCTTGGGCGGCGGCGCGGCGCGCGGCTTCGCCCACGTAGGGGTGATCCAGGTGCTGGAGGAAGCGGGTCTGCGCCCGAGCTTTGTAGCGGGCACGTCGGCGGGCAGTCTGGTCGCCGCTATTTACGCCAGCGGCAAAACCGGCGCGCAGCTCCAGCAGGTAGCCGAGGCCATGGAAGAGGTGGCGATTGCCGACTGGACGCTGCCGATTTTCAACCGGGGCGTGTTTCGCGGCGAGGCGCTGGCCCGCTATGTGAACAAAGTGGTCGACGGCAGGCTGATCGAGAGCTTTCCCATGCCGCTGGGCATTGTGGCCACCGACCTCAACAGCGGGCAGGCGGTGCTGTTTCAGCGCGGCGACACCGGCACCGCAGTGCGTGCGTCCAGCGCCGTGCCGGCGGTTTTCCAGCCGGTCAAAATCGCCGGACACGAATATGTGGATGGCGGGCTGGTTGCCCCTGTGCCGGTGCGATTTGCCCGCCAGATGGGGGCCGAGCTGGTGATCGCGGTGGACATTTCCAGCGCGCCTGAGGCCAACCCGGCCAATGACACGCTGCAGATCCTGCTGCAAACCTTTGCCATCATGGGCAAGAGCATCAACAGCTTTGAGCTGCAAGGGGCCGACCTGGTGGTGCGTCCGGCTTTCACCGGCCTGTCCAGTGCCGATTTCGCCACCCGGAGGCGCGCGATTGAGGCCGGTCGGCAGGCGATGCTGCAACTGTTGCCGCAGTTGAGGGTCAAAATGGCGGAGTTGGCGCGTGCGCCCTGAAGTTGCGCTTGGCACTCAATGGCATTGCAAACCGCATGCCAACCCAATCTAAAAAAAACTTGATCGATATACTATGATTAATATAGCTTCTTATGCACTGTGGGCGGGGGCTAGGGGCATTTTTTACGGGTTTTTTAGCATTTTTGGGGTGTTTTTGCTGTGCGGCGGGCCCGCCACCGCCCAAACCAGTGCGCCACACAGTTCGACGCCAGGCTACCCGTCTCAAACCGTGCGCCTGGTGGTTCCCTTCACCGCAGGCACCGGCATGGACACCATTGCCCGAGCCGTGGCACCGCGCCTGAGCGAGCGCCTGGGCCAGCCGGTGGTGGTGCAAAACGTGCCGGGTGCCAGTGGCAATATTGGCTCTGACCAGGTGGCTAAAGCCAACCCGGATGGCCACACCCTGCTGGTGGGGGCCAACACGATGCTGATTGCCACACAGCTCTATCCCAACGTGCCGTTTGACCCCGTGCGGGACTTTTCGCCCATCTCCATGGCGGCCTACGGCACCCTGATGCTGGTGGCCAACCCAAAGACCGGCTTCAAAACCTTGCCGGATCTGATGGCCGAGGCTCGGGCCAAGCCGGGCAGCGTCACGTATGGCTCGCCAGGCGTCGGCACGCCACACCATATGGCGATGGAACTGTTCAAGTCCCAGGCCAAGCTGTTCCTGTTGCATGTACCGTACCGTGGCACGGCGGGCTACACGCAAGACCTGCTGTCGGGTGAAATCATGACGGGTTTCCTGCCGGTGCACATTGCCCAGGCCTTTGTGGCGGCGGGAAAACTCAACGCTCTGGCCGTGGGCAGCGCGAAACGCCATCCGCTGGCACCGACTGTGGCAACACTTCAGGAACTGGGCCAAAAAGGCGTGGAGGCGGACATGTGGTACGCCTTTTTTGCCCCCGGCAAAACGCCAGCGCCCGTCGTGGCCCGGCTGAACACCGAGATAGCCAGCATTCTCAAGCTGCCCGAAGTTCGTGACCTGCTGGGCCGCGTAGG
>JAYVNK010000199.1:0-14792 GCA_043758475.1 Comamonadaceae bacterium
GCCACCGTGGTCAGCACTTCGCGCCGTTTGTCCAGGTAGAAAAACACGTTCATCACCGCCAGCAGCGCCACTTGCAGGCTGGCAGCCACCGCATCCACATAAAACAGCGGCAGGTACAGCGCGCTGATGTTGAGCTTGTCAAACAGGGTGGGCGCAAACACCACCAGCACCAGCACAGAAAGCGTCTGGATCTTGATGATGTCAAACAGGCCCTGGCGGATGGCAAACACCATCTCGTCGCGCATGCGGACGATTTCTTCCAGCGAACCGCCTTCGCGCACGGCGTTGTAGAACTTGTCGTACCACTCGACAAAATCGGTCTCAAAGCGCACCAGAAACACCGCCATGCCGGGGATGATGCCCAGGTAAGCCAGAAACACCGGCATGTCGTAGATGACGCTGGCGCGCAGCGGGCCGATCACCGGCTGGCCGGTATCGGCCGCCATCCAGAACACGATTTTGTCGGCCCAGATGGCAAAGTTGAACAGCAGGCCCACGGCCATCAGGGCCGGGTACATGGCACCCGGGCGAAAACAGTCAAAGGCAATCAGCCGGTCGGCGGGAAAGCTGCGCAGGATGATGAACACCATGCCCATCAACATCATGAACTGGCCCACAATGTAGCCCGCCAGCAGGCCCTCAAGCCCCTGGCCGCGCAGCAGCACCGCCAGCAGCACCGACAGGCCGTAGCCACCGGCAAACAGGGCGACGATGGTTTTGTAGAACTTGAGCCCGCTCATGAAAATGGTGGCAATCCACACGTCGCACATGGTCACAAAGCCCGCCACCAGCAATGCGCGGTAAATCACGCTCGCAGATCCAAACGACACGAACACCAGCACCAGCGACAGGCTGCCCGCCACCGCATTGGTCACCAGCAGCACACCCGCAAAATTCGGCACGATGATGTCGCTGTGGTGGCCAAACAGCTGGTCAGACACCCAGCGCGTAAATGACAGTTGCAGCACGCCAGTGAGGATCAGCGACGCCATGATGAGGTAAGTCACCGACACCTGGAACTGCGTGATCAATACGTTGGGCACGGCGATGTTGACTGACAGCAGCCCGATGGCCACCAGCCCGAGGATCGACAGCACCCATGGGCCGGAACTGATCAGCCCCGCGTAGGCGTAGGCCCGCACCAGCGCGAAATAGCTGTCGCGGTTGAGGATTTTCCGGAGCTCGAAACCTATGCCTGCCACTGAATTTTGACCTTCGAATGAGGAGGTTTCACAGCTTCAAGTCAAGATCGTCCAGCGGCGCATGCACACTGGCTTGCGCGACCCGCTGGGCATCGGCGGCGTCACTGCCCTGCCCGGCATCTGCTGGCAGTCCGGCAGACACAGAAGGCCCCTGCAACGCCCTGTCGTACACCGCGCGGTAGCGTCCGAACATCACAGGGTGGGTGTAATAGCGCTCCACCCGCAGGATGCCGGCCTCTGCGGCCTTGTGCCAGGCATCGGCATCGCTCAGGAAGTGCAGCGCTGCTTCGGCCAGCGCCTGTGGGTCTGCAATGCCAACCACCGCGCCTGAGGCACCGAGCGCCCGGTCTTCGTCGTCCAGCCCGTACACCAGCTGGCGGCAGGAGCCCACGTCGGTGCTGACAGTGGGCACACCAGCGGCATAGCCTTCAAGTATGACCAAGGGCAGCGCTTCGCTGATGGAACTCAGCACCGTCAGGCCAATTTTGGGCAGAAGTTCGGTCAGCTTCTGGAACCCAAGGAACTTCACGTTGTTCTCCAAGCCAAGGCTTTTGACAAGCTCGCGGCACTCCAGCACATAGGCCGGGCTTTCTTCTTCGGGCCCGGCGATCCAGGCTTCAACGTCCGGCCTGCGGCCCACAATGATGCGGGTGGCGCGGATGAACGTCTTGATGTCCTTGATGGGCACCACCCGGCCAATCAGGCACATGACGGGCGGTATGGTGTCCGGGCGCAACGCCCGCAGCGCGCCGAAACGCACCACGTCAATGCCATTGGCAATGTTGCTGGTGCGCGCGGCCTGCGCGCCGTCCTGCACCTGGCGAAGGCGGTTGGCCTCATACAGCGCAATGATCT
Organism: Comamonadaceae bacterium; assembly: GCA_043758475.1. Classification (GTDB taxonomy): domain Bacteria; phylum Pseudomonadota; class Gammaproteobacteria; order Burkholderiales; family Burkholderiaceae_C; genus JANYCG01. Next base: position 2,058 of record JAYVNK010000199.1, read on the forward strand.
GGTCACTGGCGTCGTAACACATGCGGCCCAGCGCCTCAAAAAAGCGGATCCACAGCGCGCGGAAATACCCCGCCTGGGTCGCGTCGCGCTGCAGCACGGTGCGGTTGTCGGCAATCCAGCGGGCGGCATACAGGTCAATGCGCCGCTCTTTCGTATAGATGCCGTGCTCGCTCAAAATCAGGCTCTTGCCATGTCGGCGCTTGAGCAGCGCGCCGAGGAACCCGGCGTAGCCTGTAGACACTGTGTGGTAGCAGCGCACCGGCGGGAAGTTTTCAACAATCGCTGACAGCACCCAGATGGGCGTGTGCATGGTGCGCACCGTCCAGAAATAGTCCACAAAGCTGGGGTCGGTGCAATGCTCTCTGTACTGCTCGGCGGTGTAGTTCCAACTCGCCTCGGTGTAGAGGAACTGGCTGCGGTCCATGCGGCCTTCCAGCTCGCCAGAAAGCTGCTCCAGCACCGCAGCCCCGCGCTCGGCCAGGCGTTGGGGTTCGCGGAAATACGCGTGCAGTTCGCGGTTGATGTCAAACATTTCGGTGTCGCCCGGCATGGCGGCTACCGGTGGCGCGCCGCCTGCTTCGCTCAGGTAATGCTCTTCCAGATGCACCACGTTGGCTGGCAGCTGGAATTTTTTCTCGCCATAGTCCTGGCGGCGCGAGCCCAGGAAACAGATCGCAAACGTCAAGTCCGGAAAGCCGTTGATGATCTGGTGCACCCAGCTTGACACGCCACCCGACACATACGGGTAGGTGCCCTCCAGCAGCAGGCCGACGTCGGCCGTCACCTGGCTCGCCTTTGATAGCGGCTTAAACATGCACGTCCACCCTGCCAACCGGCCGCGTGCGCCAATAGGCGGCAGTGCGCGCCACGCCAGATGGCAAAAATGCATCGCTGGGCAGCCGGGCCATGTACCTGCGCACGGCATCAAAATCGCGCCGCAGGTAAGCCACCTGGGCGGCCATCGGCCACACTTTGGCAGGCGACACATTGAGCTGGCGCGCCAGCTTGACCGCACGCGTGGCCCATTCGAGGTCACCCAGCTCAATGAGTACCTTCACATACAGCTCCCAGATGCCGGGCACATCGGGGTCAAGCTGCAGCGTTTCTTCACACAGTTCGCGTGACCGCTCCAGCGCAAAGCGGCGCAGATCACCGCGCGCGAGGCCCGTGTCTGCCTGCAGCCAGTGCAATTCGGCCAGGCGGCGCAGCGCATTGATGGTGGGCACGCGGTCTTCAATCTTGCGGGCATCTTCCAGACCCTGCTGCGCCTTCTGTATTTTTTGCACCAGGTCTTTTTCCCAGGTGTCCACCATGCTGTAGGCCAGCAGGCGGATGTCTTCAGACGGGTCAGCCAGCAGGCCCGTCAGCAGGGGCACGGCTGCTTTGGGCTGCATCACCTGCAGGGCCACCAGCACGCGCAGGCGGGTCTCAATCGGCAGGCTGGTGTCTTTGAGGATACGCCGCGCGTCACCCGCCCGCAAGTCACTGCGCTCGGTTGCTTCACGCTGCACACCCGAGAATTCAGGCATGCGTACCGCCGCAAACCGCGATGTCCGCAGGAGGCGGGGAAAGAGCCGTGCAATCTGCACCACCACCAGAATGGCCGCCACGCCCAGCCCGGGAATGAAAAACGCGAAGGCCCACAGCAGGGCACAGGCCGGTACAAATGGTTTCTTGTAATTGCCCGGCAGTAGCGCCCAGGCTAGCAGTGCCACCAGGGTGCTGGCCAGCGCATGCAGCGCGAAGTAGCCGGCCAGGTCTGCCAGCGAGTCAGTGCGGTTGAGCAGGCTGAAGGCCGAGGCCTCCAGCGCAGTGGCCGTCGTGATCTTGACCCAAAGCGATATCACTGGCCGCCCTCCACCAGCAGGCGCAGCCGGGTAAAGCCCCGGTCACTGCCCAGCGCAAAATCAAACGCTCTCAACTGGTCGTCGCTCAAGCCGCCAAAGCTCTGGCCCATGCCGTCAAAAATGCGCTGCTTGTAGATGTTGGTGCCCGCCGCATTGGTGAAAGGCACCAGCACGATCACGCACGGCTTGTTGCGCTGGGTTTGGCTCTGGCGGCCTACAGGCCAGCGCCAGGCCGTTTCGCCACGCGAATGCAGTTGCTGAAGGTAGTCCAGCATCTCGGCCTGGCGGGCATGGCGTACGCGCCAGACCACACAGCGGCTCGTCAGGCCGAATTCAGCGCTGAGCCGGTTAAGCCAGGCAAACTCGCCCGCCAGCCCACGCGGAGACATCGGCCATTGCGGCAAGATTTCCGAGGCGCTCAGCGACAGGCGCAAATAGTCTGCGTAGCTCTCCAGCAGCACCGCAATGGTCTGCAGATTGTCAGTGGTCAATGACGTGAACGGCATGTTGCCAATGGCCACCACGCCAAACGGGGCGCGCGCACTGCTGATCAGGGGTGTCGCCGCGATCAGCTGGTGGCGCTCGGTGCGCTCCAGCAGCGCGTCCTGCAAGTGCACCTGGTGCCCCGACTCCAGCGCGCGCAGGATCATCGGGTCATCGGCTGACGGTTCGGGCATGCCGCCGACCGATGCCACACGCGTCAGCTTGACCGTAGGCTCCATGCGCACCGAGTACAAGATGGCCGAGTCAATGCGGCAGTGCTGGGTAACAAAGTCCAGCATGAACTGCGCGCCGGGCAGGGCAACCGCCTCCAGCGGGTTTTCACGCGTGTAGCGGTCCATCAGGATGCGCAGCTCAATCAGCGATTCGCGCAGCGTGCCAGGCCGGTCCACCATTTCGTATTCAAGCTCGTCGTGCGACAGCTTGATGAGGTACAGGCGCCGGGTCAGCCGCTCCACCTTGTCGTTCAGGAAGTGCTGGCCTTCCTGCAGGCGCAGGATTTGCATCCGCCAGTAGCTGCCAAATTCACCAGCGATCAGCGTGGCAATTGCACCGCCCAGAAAGTACAGGCGCGGAAACTGTGGCGTCTGTTCCAGCGAACTGGCGACCGTTTGGGCCATCATCTGCGTATGCAGCACCCAGCTGCCCCACAGGCCAGCAGACGCCGCCGCGCCATACCCCACGCCGTAGCGCAGTCCGATCAGCCACGGCCCAAGCCATGGCCAGGGGAAACCTTCATCAACGTAGAACGGGTTGTCCGGGTTGCTGTACCACGCCAGGCCGACAAACAGCGCAGGCCACAACAGCGTTTCCAGCACGCGGGACAACAGGCCCGGATGGTGGCGAATCCAGCGCCGCACCGGGTACCGCAATACCCCAGCTGCACGCTGCATTGCCACCCATGGCAGAGTCGCAAAATGGACCAGCCGGGATACCGGACCTGCGGGCCGTTCCACGACGGGGGGCAACTCCGCCCCGGATTTGATCCGGGTGGAGGGTCCCAACTCGGAGAACAGCGAGTCCTCTGGCTGGGGTGACGCCGCACGTCCGGCCAAGTCACCGGTTGGTGGCGGGGGGGCTGGCTGGCTCAACGCGAATTCCTGCGACAAGTAGGGCGGTGAGTTGCTGGCCTACGGCTGCCAGAGATTCCCGGCTGCCACCCGTTCGCCCGCCGGCGGCTGAATAAACTACGCGGCCCGTTGTCAAATCTTTTACTTGCACCATCAGGCCCACGGCAGGCTCGCCGTCCACGCCCACTTTGTAGCGCCACTCATTCACCGCTGCGCTGACAACGTACCGCACCGCCTGGCCACGCGCCCACTTTTCGGCCTCGGCCTGCGCTTTGCGCTCACCAGGCTCAAACAGGGTCTCGGGGTTGAGCTCGCTCGGGTACACCGCGAGCTGGCGCAGCCCGATCTGGCGCAGCGCGGGCTCCAGCAAGGCCTCCACACGCAGGCCGGCCTGCGGCACATCGGTGAAATTGGCAACCGGCAGCATGGCCACTTTGTCGGCCGCGCCAATCGTCTGCTCCATGGCCGCGCGGCTAGTGGTGCTGCTGCCGCCGCCCAAACCACTTAAAGGGAAAGCGCCGCACCCCATCAGCAGGGCGGTACACACCATCAGGATAAACACTCTGTCGTTTTTTTTCATGGTGATTTCGTGGGTGGTTCTCGAGGTGACACTACGACGTGGCATTAACGGTCAAAAAAGATGTCATATTGCAAACGCAATTCGCGGGTTCCCTGCGCGCCCGAAAGGCCAACCGAGCCAGGGCGCACGTCCAGATTCACGCTGAGCTGGTCGCGCCCTGCAACAGAGCCCTTGGCCCCGAATCTTAACAAGCCCTGCGTCTGGCGAACGCCCTGGGTTTGCCGAGTCTCAAACCCGATTTCACCCCAAGGCCGCCAGGCGCGGCTGTAAACGGCAGGGTCGGCCTGCGCCAGGCCAACCCCCAGGCTGAGCGACAGCGCGGTGGACGATGGCCCCAGGAAGAGGCCCACGCCGGGTATGCCGCCGCCTGGCTGAAGCACGGCGGTGGCGGCATCAGGCTGGCCATCGGCTCGCACCACGCTGCGGCGCAACTGGCTTTGCACGCGCACGTCGGGGTAGGCACGCCGCAAGGTCCAGTTGCCGGTCAGCGCGGCATCGACCGAGCTGCCCAGTGCCGCACCGGTCTGGGTGTGGAAGCGGCTGGTGGCCAGGCTTACTTGCCCGTCAAGCCGGTCGCCGCTGTGCAGGTTGAGGCTGGCTGCCACACGGTCGCGGTTGCCTGCGACCGACATCGCGCTGCTCTCGTCAGATCGCTCGCCCTTGGCCGCTTCCAGCCGCAACACCGAACCATTGCCGAGCCGCGTGGTGAGCTGCAACAGCAGGCCTTGCACCGTCGCCAGCGCGTCGCGCACGCCCCACTGGGCCTTGAGCGCGCCCCACGGCGTCACGGTCTCAATGCCGGCGCGCAGTTCGCGGTCATGCGCGGGTGTGGCGGCGAGCTGGGCCGCGTTGTTGCTGCGGTCCCGCCCGAGGCTCATCTCCAGCGTAAATTTGAGTTGGGGCGAAGCCACGATGGCGGCATTGGCACGAATCTCATGGCGCGTCAGCACGCCCGCATTGCGCGTGCGCTCCTGCACGCTCGCCCGGCTGGCGTTGGCCAGCAAGTCGTCCTGCAGTGCCTGCTGCGCCTCATCGCTGTCACCTTCGGGGCGGTGCTGCGCCAGATCAAAGCCCAGCGCGGCCGCGTCATCGCGCAGCAGCAGTTGGCGCAGCGCGGCCAGGCGGTCTTGTGGGCTCAAACGCTGGCTTGCAGGGTCTTCTGCCGGGCCACTTGCCGGGCCACTTGCCGGGCCTTTCAAAGGGCTTCCTACTGTGCGTTCTGAGCCTTGCGCACGGTCCAGCAGCCGCACCAGCGTCTGCAGGTCGTTTTGGGACAGCGCTACCGCCAGTTCCTGGTAGGCCGGTGCGGCCATGCGGGCGGCATGCAATTGCCACAGCCAGCGCCTCGCCGCGTCAAACTGGCCTTCAGACAGCAGCCATGCGCCGACCAGCTCCTGGGCCTGGCGTTTCTGTGCAGGCTCCTGCGCTGCGCCTTTGGACGGGTTGACCCATAACCCCAGGTCACGCCACAGCCGCGCCTTTTTATCGCCGCCCGCAAAGTCTGCTGCCAGGCGCAACTGCACCACCAGCGCCTGGCGCGCCTGCTCGGCACTGCCCGGCTTTGCCGCTGCCCGCTGGGCTAGCAGCCACGCATGACGGCGCACCCGCAACGCCTGCGACCGGCGCTGCGTACGGTCCAGCACGTCAGCGTAGTTCATCAACCACAGGAAATCATTCGCCCGCCCACGCGCCGCAGGCTGCAGGGCGGCCAGTGCTAGCTGAGGCTCGTCCAGCAGTTGCCACGCGGCAGCCATGACGTCGCCATAAACTGGCCGGTTGGCTGCGTCGCTGCGCGCAGCACGGCCCATGCGCGCCAGTTCGCTGCGCAGGGCCGCCTTGTCCTGCTGGTCAACCAGCAACCACCAGTACGACGCCCGCGTGGGCGCATGCTCGGGGCGCAGCGCCAGAGACCGCTGGTAGTCGCCCCGGGCCATGGCAGCATCGCCCAGACGCACGAACAGCGACGCGCGGCGCGCCAGAAAATCCGGCGAGGCTTCCAGCTTCTGGCGGTGTTGCGGCAACAGCGCTGCCAGCAAGGCGCGCAGGCCACTCGGGATTTTTTGCGCCTCCACGGCATCCAGCCAGGCGTACAAGATGTTGTCGTCCGCAGACTGTGGATAAAAGCGTGGGTAAAGCTGCTCCGCAAGCTGTAGCGCCTCGGACGCGCGGTTCGCGTCCAGCCGCAGGCGGATCGCCCGCTCGGCCTGGTAACTTTGCGGCTTGCCGCTGGCAATCAGGCGGTCCAGCGCGGCTTCGGCTACCGTGCGCTGGCCGGTCTCGTAGGCCAAATCGGCTACCAGTTCCCAATAAACCTGGTCGAATGCCACACTGGCACTGCCGACCTCAAAGCGCGCTGCCTGCAGTGCCCGCAGTGCCAAGGGCAGGTTGCCCTGGCGCAGGTGCAGGGCCGCCAGTTGCATGGCATCGTCTCTGGCCAGGCCGCTCGGGCGCAGCTGTTCCAGCAGGGCAATGGCTTCTGCGGGACGGCCGGCGCGCTCCAGCAGCGTGGCCTCCAGGGCAAACAGGCGGGCGGTGGTGCCGGTGTTGCGCGATGGCTCGCCTGCCGAGGCATCCGTGGCTGCATCGGCCCGAGCCTGCCGCAAAAACGCCAGCGCGGCATCCACCCTGCCCAGGCGTTCGTACACCTCGACGACTTTCGCCACTTCGTCGGCGTTCAAGCGCCGCTGGCGGGCCAGCGCCAGCCAGGCGGCCAGCAGTGCGTTGTCGTCATAGACCATGGGGCTCAGCCGAAACACGTTGGCCAGCGCGCGCTCGCTGGCACCCTGTTTGAGCAACTGCAGCCAGCCCGCCAGTGCCAGCGGGGCCAGGCCGGACCATTCGTCCGCCTGGGCCTTGCGCTCCAGCCACAGCGTACTTTGCGGCTGGGTGGCCAGCGCGGCCTCAGCCATCTTCAATGCAGCGGCCAAATCGCCAGCAGCGGCAAAGGTGTCCCAGGCCAGTTGCAAACGCGCGGGCGACAGTGTCTTGGCAAGCGCAGCGGGGCTGGCATTCACCGGCACCACATGGCGCAGCGCCAGCGCCGCCTCGCGCGGCTCGGCTGCGGCCAGCGCCAGCTCGGCCAGCCACCACCAGGCGGGATCGGCGGCCTCCAGCGGTTGCGATTCGCGCACCGCCGCCTGCCACGCAGCGCGCGGCTGGCCGCCTGCGAGCAGGCTTTGCACGCCTTGCTGCAGGAGCTTGAAGCGCTCATCCGGCACCACCGCTTTGCGCCGTGCAGCAAAGTAAAGATCGCTCGACTGCTGAAAGCGGCCCTGCCCCAGCGCCAGGCTGGCACCGCGCGAAAGATCGGTCACGCTGGCAGCGGGCATTGCCAGCAGGCGCGCCAGCAACTGGTCCTGCACCCGCAGCGCATCGTTGGCCTGCGCGGCAGCAGACGCCCCCAATGCGGCGCGCAACTCACCGGCGACCTGCAGGGTCGCAAACACCTGCGCGGGCGTGCTGAGCCCGCCAATGCTGAGTTTAAGCCGCGCCAGCAACTCAGTGGCAGCTTCGCGGCTGTGGTCTTCGCGGCCCAGGACTTTGGCCTGGCGCAGCCTTGCCTGCCACCACGCCAGGTCCCACCGGTCCCAGGCTTGCTGGTTTGCCGGGGACAGGCGGGCCACGGCACGCGCGTCGCTCAGGGTCAGGCGGGCACCCTCCAGATCGCCAGCCGCCATGAGTTTTTCGACCAGCAGCAGCCGCAGGCCAATGTCGCGGGGCTCGGTGCGGATGATGTTGCGTAGATAGGCCACCGTCAGCTCGCTGTTTTCCGCAGCCGACTCACCGCGCAGCAAAGTCAACAGATCCTCCTTTGGAAACACCAGCACCAAGGCACCGATGGCCAGCGCCACGATGCCCAGCAGCCCACCCCACGACAGGATGCGGGGGCGGCTGGCGTCATTCGGGGCAACGGAGTACGACGGTGCTTGGGCCAACGTTGCTGCCCTCTATGTCCAGCCGGTCACCCCGGCGGGTGCCACGCTGTCCGCTGGCTGCCTGCAATTCGCAGCCCGGCGCATAGAAGCGCGCATGCAGTGGCAGGTGGCCGTCAAACTGCATGTGCTGCAATTTGCCCTCGCTACGCCATGAAACCAGTCTGGAATTCGCCGATTCCAGGTAAAAAGTGGCCATAGCCCCCGTCCCACCTGCATAATAAGCTATTGATTTAGTAGTATTCAGATAATTGACGGATTCGGCACGCACATAGCCGCCCATGCCGCTGGCATCGCTCATGGCGGGCAGCGGCGCTGCGGCGTTCACCCGCCATTGCCGCAGGCGCAGCCCACTGCGAAGCTCCAGGCCAGCGTCTGTGCGGGCGACTGTGGCGCGGCGCCAGTCCAGCACGCGCTCAATGTATTCGCTGGCATAAACCGGGTGCAGTTGCTGCTGCTTTAACTGCGCGTCAGCCCAGTCATACACCTTGTGCAGCGACGCAATGCCTGCGCGCTTGGAGGCAATGTAGGTGTGGTAATAAATGTTGACGGGCTTGAGCCGCAGCGGACGGTCCGTCAGCGCAAAAGTCTCCAGTACCCGCTCATAGCCGTAGAACGGCCCGGTCCAGCTATTGGTGTAGACGTTCTCGTTTTGCATGGGGGCATAGACCTGGTAGTAGTCGCCCTTCATGATGCCCAAGGGGGCCACCAGCGTGAGCGAGGGCTCGGCCTGCGAGATGGTGGTCAGGCCCCCGTTCATGCTGAGCAGGCCCGCCTCATAGGCCAGGCGCACCGGCGTGGCCAGCGGCTCGGTGTTGCCGCTCCACAGAAGAACGCGGGTTTTTTTACCTGAATTTGCACCATCCAGAGGTGTAGGTGCCAGCTGGTCAATGTAATCACGCGCACCGGTGATCTCACGCGCGGCGTCATAGCTGTAGCCGGGAATTTTCAGGCCCACCACCCGGCCGGGAACCTGCAGGCCCAGCTCAGCGTCGGCCCAGTAAAACGGATGGCTGTAGGTGTGGCTGGCCATCTCGACGTGGGGCAGTGCAAAAATCTCGCGCGCGGTTTTTTCCAAAAGGGGCGACAGCGCCGCGTAAAGGCCGCGCGGCGACACTTCGCCCTCAATCACCGACACCGTGCTGGGCCAGCGGTAGCGCTGCAAAAACTCCTTGTGCATCACCTCAGCCGCCAGCGGCGTGCCCGGCAGCTCGGCCCGGCTGGGAAAGCCATCGCCGTCCACATGCACCAGCAGCAGTCGCCGGCCGGTCTCCGTCGTGACGTCGGGCACCGGAATGTTGCCGTCAACCTTGAACGCCGCGCGGAAGAATTCGACCGGGTTGACGACCCAGCGCACGCCCAGCGCCTGCTGCAAATCCACCTTGAAATTGAAGTCTGCCGCATAGCCACCCCAGGGCGTGATGGCGATCACATCGGCATTGCCACTGGACTCGCTGCGAAAGCGCAGCCACGCATCACCCTGGCCCGGACGCAGGGCAATGGCGGTGAACGCGTCTGGCGGCGGCTTGGGTTCAATCTCGAAGCCGACGTGCGGCGAGCGTTTCTCCACCTGCACAGGGCGGGTCTGGCGCACGCTGCCACCCACGTCCACGCCCAAGGTCGCCATGGCCGAGCTGCCGGGCAAATTGCCCATCATGACCAGCGGGACGTTTTCTTCGCGCGCTGCTTCCATCAGCTTCACCATGGGCGCGGTCTCAGGAAACGTCCCCCGGTTGAACCAGGTCAACACACCGGCGTAGCGCCCGGCCAGGGTCTGGCGGGACAGCGCCTCCAGCTCAGGGGATCCGTAGTACACATAGCGCACATCCAGGCCCAGGTAGTTCAGCGGCAGCGCTCCCAGTCGGTGCATTTCATGCAAGGCCACGTCACCCAGGTGGCCCGGCTCATCGTGGATGGCCAGCACCTGGCGCGGCACCACCTCAACCTGCCCCACGCCCATCATGTCCAGCGCCGGGTTCGTGACCCACGGGATGATGCCAAGCGCGCGTATCTTTTTGGCGGTATCGCGCGCCAAAACCCGGTCAGTCGGGGGCACATAGTCGATGGCGATGACCGGTAGCTTGTACTCGGTCTGGCACTTGCGCAACTGCGTCAAAATCCACTCGCGGTCGGCTGGTGGCACGGCGCGGTAGGCTTTGCGGCCCGCGTCCCAGCCCTGGAACAGTGACTCAGCCGCCACGGCATAGGCGGCCGTGTGGACTTGCGGCAATATCTCAAACCCCCGGTTGAAAATAAGTTTGGCGTCGGGGTAGGCGCGCTTGATCTCGCGCACCAGCGCGGCCATGCCGGCAATCTGCTTTTGCTGCGCCTCGGGCGTTTTGGCTACGAGATAAAACGAATCCAGCGTGTCCAGAAAAAACGCGCGAAAACCCCGCTCCCACAGCGGCTTGATGACCTGCTCCAGGTAAAACGCACTCCAGCCGGGGGCCGCCTGGTCCACCACAATCGAGCCCCAGGCCGGGTTGTCGCCCAGCTTCCACTCTGGACGCATGCGGCTGAAATACGCCCGGGTGGGATGCACTTCGCCCACCGCAATGTAGGCCGCCACGGTGGTGCCGGGGTTCAGCCGGTGGCGCCAGCCGGCCGGCCCTACATTGCCTGGCTCCACCACGGCAACGTCGAACGCGCCCAGCGCCTCCCACGGGATATCTGCGCCATAATAGAAGGCAAATGAGGGTGTAGCCCTTGTTGGCTGTGCATATGAAGCTATAAATAAAATAGCTATTGCGGCTGCGATGCGGCGCAGCCTGGAGCGAAGGTTAAAACTTAAATTGAGCGGCATCAGCTTTTTAATCAACTTCAAATTGTTTGAAATTCCCGCCTTTGAATTCACCCGCTCCCCAAGCGCCCGCACACCCGCCCAGAAGCGTGAATTCTGCACGACCGACAACCGCAATTTTGTCCATGTCTGCATTGTCCGTCATGCCCGCTGTGCCATAGTCGCTGTCATGTTCATTGCCTCAAGCCTGTTGTCGTTTGGAACCCAGCCACTGGCCTGGGCGCTATTATTATTGACATTGGGTCTGCTGCTCATGCGGCGCTGGCGTGGGGCGGGCACCCGCCTGTGCTGGGCGGCCCTGCTGGTGCTGGCCATGACGGGCTGGCAACTGCCGGTGGACGCCATGCTGCGCCATCTGGAGGATCAAAGCCCCGCGCCCGATGCAAACGCCAGCCTCTCGGGCTACGCGGGTGTCGTGGTGCTGGGCGGCGCGCTGGAGCGCTCAGACCTGTGGAATTTCCCGGGCCGCATTGCGCTCAACAGCGCGGCCGAGCGCATGATCGTGCCCATTGGTCTGATGCAGCGCAACTCCCATTTGAAGCTCCTGTTCACCGGCGGCGAAGGCAGTCTGGTGAAGGACAAGCTGTCCGAGGCTGATCGGGCAAAAATTTTTTTTGACAGCATGGGGGTTGACCCGGCCCGGATGATTTATGAATCACGCTCGCGCACCACCTTTGACAATGCCATCTTGAGCGCCCAGTTGCCGGGCGTTGACAAGGAGCAGCCCTGGCTGCTGCTGACCACCGCCGCACACATGCCGCGGTCACTGGCTGTGTTTCGCAAAGCGGGCTGGAAAGTGACCCCTTACAGTGTGGACTACCGCACCACAGCCGAGCAGGATTGGACCGGTTACTCCCTGGCCAGGGGCGCTGAAAAATGGCACTACGCGTTGCACGAAATCATTGGCTACTGGGCCTATGGCCTGGCGGGCCGGTTGTAGCGCCAAGGCGATAGGCAAAATCAGCCCGATGCATCCACCTCGTCCGGCATCGCAAGGCGCACCGCAATCACCTTGTCAATGCGCTTGCCATCCAGGTCCACCACTTCAAACACCCAACCCGCGCAGGCAATGCGCGCGCCGGTGGCGGGCAGCTGGCCCGACACCGCCATCAGCAAACCGGCCACCGTGTTGTAGCGGCCCCGGCCCTCTTCGGGCAGGTCGTCAATCTCAAGGCGAATTTTGAGTTCGCCGACCGGCATCAGGCCATCCAGCAGCCAGGAGCCGTCGTCGCGCAGCGTGGCCCACGCATCCACCTGCGCGGTGGGCTGCAGCTCCCCGGTGATGGCTTCCAGCAGGTCGCCAGGGGTCAGCACACCCTGCACTACGCCGTATTCATCCACCACAAACACAATGCGCCCCGCGCGCGCGCGAAACTGGGCCAGCAAGGCCATGCCCGTGAGTGTCTCCGGCACAAACACGGCGGGTTGGGCATGCGGCTCAATCGTGCCGGGATGGTCCGCCCCCAATTGCAGCAGCTTGCCCACGCTGATGACGCCCACCACGTCGTCCAGCGACCCCCGGCACACCGGGTACCAGGAATGCGCGCCCCGCTCGCCCGCGTGGCCGGCCCGTTGCAGGCTTTTGGCGACGGTGTTTGCCGCGTCCAGCCACTCCACATCGGTGCGCGGGATCATCAGTGACGTCAGGGGCCGGTCGTCCAGGCTGAAGACGTTTTGCACCATCTGGTGCTCATGGTGTTCAATCACGCCCGCGTTCCGGCCTTCTTCCAGGCTGGCGGCGATTTCTTCCTCGGTCACCGGGCGGGCGGCATTGGTGTCGATGCGCAGCAGCTTGAGCGTGCCCTGCGTGGTGGCGGACAGCAGCTTCACGAACGGGCTGGCGGCTTTGGCCAGCCACAGCATGGGGCGCGAAACCCAACGCGAAACCCGCTCCGGGTAAAGCTGGCCGATGCGCTTGGGCACCAGTTCACCAAAGATGATGGTCGTAAAGGTAATCACGGTCACCACAATGGCGGTGGCTGAGATGCCCGAGACCTTTTCGGTA
>JAYVNK010000200.1:0-14784 GCA_043758475.1 Comamonadaceae bacterium
CAGCGGACCCATCCTTCAGACACCCGGAGTTGATCGGGAACGACCTTGAACAGGGTCTGACAGGCAGGGCAGCGGGTGGTCTGGCTCATGGATAGCCGGAATTGTAGAGCCCGGACCCGCAGCTTACAGGGCCGCAGTCATCAGGATCCAGCCATCCTCGGCATCACTCACTTCAAGCTTCGCATACCGGCTGTAAGCCATTTTCAGTTCATCCGCCTGGCGCTCCAGAATCCCGGCCAGCACCAATGAACCACCGGGTGTGACGCGCGCGCACAGCAGCGGCGCCAGCAGGCGCAACGGCGTTGCCAGAATATTCGCCAGCACGGTCTGGTACAGCCCCCGCGCTTGGTCGGGCAGGCCTGCGTAAACAGTGACGTGGTTGGCCTGGGCATTGAGCACAGTTGATTCCACAGCGGCGGTGTCGATGTCCACCGCTACAACGTGGTTAGCGCCAAATTTCGCTGCCGCGATGGCCAGAATGCCTGAACCGCAGCCGTAGTCCAGCACCCGGCCCCAAGCAGGGGATTTGCCTGCCTTGGCTTCTTGCGCCGAAGCTGTATTGGCCTTCGATGGCGCCGCCCACCCGTGCCGCGCGATCCATCGCAAACACATGCGTGTCGTAGGGTGCGTGCCCGTGCCAAAGGCCAGCCCTGGATCCAGCCGGATGATCTTGCATGCCTGGGCTGGCGGCTCATGCCAGGTGGGCACAATCCAGAAGTCGGGCGTGATCTCCACGGGTGCGAATTGCGATTGCGTGAGGCGTACCCAGTCCTGCTCCGGCACAGCATGCACGCCCAGAATTTTGCACCCAGCAAAAAAAACCTGCGCCATCAGCAGCGTTGCCGCTTCTTGCGCCAGCGCGTCCGTCGTGAAGAGCGCCAAAACGCGTGAGCGCTGCCACCCGTCCTTGGGCGGCGGCATGCCGGGCTCGCCAAACAGCGCCTGCTCCGCATCTGTCTGCGCATCGGCGTCTTCCACACTCACGCTCAAGGCATCCAGCGCGTCCAGCGCATCGCTGACAGACTCCACGCTGTCTTGCGGACAGATCATGCCCAATTCAAACATCGGGTGTCATTTCTAGCGCTTGTGGTGTTCCAGCCACTCTTCAAGGTAGTGAATGTTGGTGCCACCCGCCATGAACTTCGCATCCACCATCAACTCGCGGTGCAGCGGAATATTGGTGTTGATGCCTTCCACCACGGTTTCGCCCAGCGCCGTGCGCATGCGGGCCAGCGCCTGGTCCCGCGAATCGCCATGCACAATGATTTTGCCGATCATCGAGTCGTAATTGGGCGGCACAAAATAGTTGGTGTAGACATGCGAGTCCACCCGCACGCCTGGGCCACCCGGTGGGTGCCACATGGTGATGCGCCCTGGCGAAGGGATAAATTTGTACGGGTCTTCGGCGTTGATCCGGCACTCAATCGCGTGGCCCCGGATTTCAATCTGGCGCTGGGTAAATGGCAGTTTTTCACCCGCCGCCACCATGATTTGGGTCTTGACGATGTCCACGCCCGTCACCCACTCTGTAACGGGGTGCTCCACCTGCACCCGTGTGTTCATCTCAATAAAGTAAAACTCGCCGTTCTCGTACAGAAACTCGAAGGTGCCTGCCCCCCGGTAGCCAATTTTTTTACAGGCCGCCACGCAGCGCTCACCCACCCGGTCAATCAGCTTGCGCGGGATGCCGGGCGCAGGCGCTTCTTCAATGATTTTCTGGTGGCGCCGCTGCATCGAGCAATCACGCTCGCCCAGGTACACGGCATTCTTAAACTTGTCCGCCATGATCTGGATTTCGATGTGCCGCGGGTTCTGGAGGAATTTCTCCAGATACACCGCCGGGTTGCCAAACGCGGCACCGGCCTCTGCCTTGGTCATTTGAACCGCATTGATCAAGGCCGCCTCGGTGTGCACAACACGCATGCCGCGCCCGCCGCCACCGCCTGCCGCCTTGATGATCACCGGGTAGCCAACCGCTTTGGCAACCCGGCGGATCTGCGCCGGATCGTCGGGCAGCTCGCCCTCAGACCCCGGCACGCACGGCACACCCGCCTTGATCATGGCCTGCTTGGCCGACACCTTGTCGCCCATGATGCGGATCGACTCCGGCGTGGGGCCAATGAACTGGAAACCGCTTTTTTCCACCCGCTCGGCGAAACCGGCGTTTTCGCTCAGAAAACCATAGCCCGGGTGAATGGCCTCGGCATCGGTCACCTCAGCCGCCGAGATGATGGCCGGCATGTTGAGATAGCTCAAGGCCGACGGCGGGGGCCCGATGCAAACAGCTTCATCAGCCAGCTTGACGTATTTGGCCTCGCGGTCCGCCTCGGAATAAACCATCACTGCCTTGACACCCAGCTCACGGCAGGCGCGCTGGATTCTCAGGGCAATTTCGCCACGATTGGCAACCAGAATTTTTTTAAACATTGTGGAGGGCTGGAATCACTCGATCTCGAACAAGGGCTGCCCATACTCGACCGCCTGGCCGTTGTCGCACAGGATGCGCGATACTGTGCCGGACTTGTCGGCCTCAATTTCATTCAGGATTTTCATCGCCTCGATGATGCAAATCGTCTCACCGGCCTTGATTGAGTCGCCCACTTCAACAAACGGTTTGGCACCGGGCGACGCACTCAGGTAAAAAGTGCCGACCATGGGAGATTTGACAACGTGCTCTGCAACGGTAGGTGGCGCTGCGATGGCGGCGGCGGGCGCCTCAAGCGCGGCTTGGGCGGGCGCAGCCGGTGCAGCGTGCGGTGCTGGTGCAGCATAAGCCTGCATGCCCGCGCCGCCACCTTTGACGATGCGAACCTTGCCTTCTGCCTCGGTGATTTCCAGTTCCGACACGTTTGAGTCAGACACCAAGTCAATCAGTGTCTTCAGTTTGCGTAAATCCATGAAATCTCCAACGGTTCTTGAAACAAAGTTGACTAACTGGCTTTAAGTTCTGTCAACTTACAGTTATTGTCTTCTATTTTTTGGAATTGTATAAGAATGTTAACTGATTCTGAGATTTGGCAGCCAGCGTAACGCCGCTGCGCAAACCGGTGGCCTGGATGCAAATTGAGAGCGCATGCTACTTCAACTGAGCCCAGGCGCGCAAATCGTCGGCGGTCACACGACCCATTTTACGGTGCAGCACAGACGCGTCCTTGCCCAGCACCACCGTGAACGGCAAACCGCCGCCCAGATTCCCCAGCGATTTGCTCAAGGCCACGCCTGACATGCCTGCCAACGCCACCGGAAATCGAACAGGCGCTTTGGACAGAAAGCCATTGACAGCAGCCAGCTGATCGACCGCCAGCCCCAGCACTTGCCATCCTTTTTTTGAATTTTCCTGAAAAAAACTGTCAATTAACGGCAGTTCTTCAATACACGGCGGGCACCACGTTGCCCAAAAATTGAGCAGTAACGTCTGCCCCTTCAAGGACGCCATGTCCAGCGGCTTGCCCGCCGGGGTGTCGAATTTCAACTGCCAGAACTCTGCTGGCAACGCCGTGTCATGGGTCTCGGTCCCTTTCCACCACGCCAGCCCCGCGCCACTGAGCGCCGCCGCGCCCGCCACAGCGCCCAGCAGCCAGCGGCGCGTGCTTGTGCTCGATGGCGATGGCGCGGCAGATTCAGGTGGCATGGACATGAGAGGCGTAGGTGACTTGGTTGGCGTAACAGGCTTGAGCGTCGCAAGAGGCATCGGCTGGCGGTGGCACCGGATTGGCGGCGCTCAAGAAGGGATATGACTTTTCTGCAACCCAGCATCATGCAACAAACGCTGAACCGCCGCCAGATCACCCCGTGGCGTTCGGCCTTTTCCATCGGCCTTGAGTGCGCCACGCAGGTCGTCGTGTTCATACACCAGCAAATGCACGCCCACCTCCTCGTTCAGGCCTTTGCAGAAGCTGTGCACGCTCAGCGCATCCACCGGCTCGCCCTGGAGCCCGGTTACGGTTCGCGGCACATAGCTCACGCGAAAGTCAATGAGCGCAATCTCTGCCGACTTGGAATCGTCACAGAATAGCTGGATGTAAATATCGCTCAGCCGCGTCGCCGTACCATGCCAGACGGCCCCACCCAAATGCGGCCGGAAAGCCGCCAAGCGCTGCATCCACAACACCGCATGCTCCCGCAAGGAGAGCAGCTCGCCCGGCTGGGTATCGGTGCAAAACAAGGCAATGTAGTCTTTGACTTCGTCCTCAACCTCGTCATTGCCAGGCAACGGCGTGCGGGCGGGCAGCTTCATTTCCTTGATCGCGCGCCGCTTGGCCGGGCCGTACTCCAGGCCCTCTTCCACCACCAGGCGGGCGGCCACGGCGGCAATTTCGGATTTCGCGTCTAGGATCGTCATGTTCTGGCGTGATGTCGGGCAAGGCAAATAGAGTGAGGGATATTGTGTATTGATTGTCCCGCCCCTCCACCGTACTTCCAAGGACCCTCTGCATAACTCCTCGCGGTCCGCGATAGACCGGACTCGGGCGGCGATATTGACATGAAAAGCGTTGAATTTCTTGCCAATAGCGGTGCCCAAACATTCGTTTATGGCGGCAAAATCCGTCTTGCAGTCCATCCCGATCCGATCTACACGAACTCGCGATGAGTTATGCAGAGGGTCCTTAATTTTTGCAAAACCGGGAAACCCCATGCACGCCACGATGATGAACACCCCGCTGTCGCTCAACCACCTGCTGGAGCGCGCGGGCACCCTGTTCCCCAAAAGCGAAATCGTCTCTCGCCTGCCGGACAAATCCCTGCGCCACCACACCTACGGCGAGTTTTACCAGCGCACCCGCGCGTTTGCCGCCGCGCTCACGGGCCTGGGGCTACAAAAAGGCGAGCGTGTCGCCACGCTGTGCTGGAACCACCATGCACACCTGGAATGCTACTTTGGCATTCCCGCCGCATCCGGGGTGATGCACACCCTGAACCTGCGGCTCAGCCCCGACGAACTGGGCTGGATTGCTGGCAATGCCAAAGACCGCTTTTTGGTCATCGACGACACCCTGCTGCCGCTGTACAAGCAGTTTGCGCACCTGCACAAGTTTGAAAAAGTCATCGTCTTCCCGTTTTCTGGCGCGCCCGTGCCTGGGGAATTCACCGACTACGAAACCCTGCTGGCGCAAGCAGATGGGACAAACTTCAGCTACGCCCCGCATGATGAAAACGACCCGGTCGCCATGTGCTACACCTCGGGCACCACCGGTCGCCCCAAGGGAGTAGCCTACTCGCACCGCTCTACGATTTTGCACACGCTGGTCGGCTGTCTGGGAGATTTTTGGGGCCTCAAAGGTACCGACAGCGTGCTGCCCGTCACGCCCATGTTCCACGCCAACTGCTGGGGCGTGCCGTATGGCGCGGTGATGATGGGCGTCAAGCTGGTCTTCCCCGGTCCCCACCTGCACCCCGACGATTTGCTGGATTTGATGACCATCGAGCCACCCAGCCTGTCACTGGGCGTACCCACTATCTGGATGAGCCTGATCCAGACCTATGACGCAGCGCAACGTGATGGCTCCCCCAACCAGGGCCGCTGGAAGCTGCCCAAAGGCATGCGCTCGCTGGTCGGCGGCGCGGCGGTGCCCGAAACACTGATACGCGCGTTTGACGCCCATGGCATCTGGCTGCTGCAAGGCTGGGGCATGACCGAGACATCGCCATTGGCCACCGTGTCATACCCCAAGGCCGAGCTGGCAGACGCTCCGCTAGACGAACGTTACCGCCGCGCCGCAGTGGCCGGTGTGCCCGTTCCGCTGGTGGACTTGCGCGTGCGCGGAGAAGACGGACGAGACCAACCCTGGGACGGCAGGAGCGTGGGCGAAATCCAGGTGCGCGGCCCCTTCATCACGGCAAGCTATCACGAGGTGCCGGTTGAGGCTGACAAGTTCACGGATGACGGCTGGCTGCGCACTGGGGATGTGGCCAGCATGGACGCGCTGGGGTTCGTAAAGATCACCGACCGCACCAAAGACCTGATCAAATCCGGCGGTGAGTGGATCAGCTCGGTCGATCTGGAAAACGCCCTAATGGGCCACCCCGCCGTGGCCGAGGCCGCTGTGATTGCCATCCCTGACGAAAAATGGAGCGAGCGCCCACTGGCCTGCGTGGTTCTGAAAGCTGGCCTTGCCGCCACGCCCGCAGAGCTGAACACGCTGCTGCTGCGCAAGAGCTTTGCCAAGTGGCAGTTGCCTGAGCGCTATGAATTTATCGACGCCGTGCCGCGCACGTCCACTGGCAAGTTCTGGAAGATGAAGTTGCGGGAGCGGTTTCTAGGGTGACGCAATGGTTGAAACGGCGGGAACAGCTAAATTGCCCCAGGTCGCTTATGCTATACTATAAATAGCTCACTACGCATATATAACGGGGGCTATGGGCTGATTTGACTAGTAAAATCGTTCAAAATGGCCGAAACCGGCTCAGAGCAATCTCCAACAACATCCAAGCTGCGACCTGGGCGTCTACCCGCCCATGAGCGACCCGCTTCGCGCACTTGGCATGGACCTGATCGAAGGATTCGGGGCCGAACAGCTTGCGCTGAAGTCTGACATGTTCGCCATCGGCAACGCAGTCAGCCACGCCCACCAGCCCGATGGCACCCCAAATTCCTGCTCATGGAAGCCATCCGGCACGCAGCACTCAAGCCGGCAAAAACCCTTCAATCGACAGATACCGCTCACCCGTGTCGTAGTTGAATCCCAGCACCGTCGCACCCGCAGGCAGATCAGGAAGTTTTTGCGCTATGGCCGCCAATGTAGCGCCTGACGAGATGCCCACCAGCACGCCTTCTTCGCGTGCACAGCGGCGCGCCATCTCGCGGGCGGGTTCGGCTTCCACCTTGAT
Source organism: Comamonadaceae bacterium (assembly GCA_043758475.1). GTDB lineage: Bacteria > Pseudomonadota > Gammaproteobacteria > Burkholderiales > Burkholderiaceae_C > JANYCG01. Next base: position 6,829 of record JAYVNK010000200.1, read on the forward strand.
CACGCCGTCCAGCAAGGCTGTGTCCAGGTTTTTGGGAATGAAGCCCGCACCAATGCCCTGGATCGGATGGGGCGACGGCGCGCCGCCCGAGATCACGGGTGAGGCCGCAGGCTCGACCGCGAATACCTTGAGCTGCGGCCATTTGGCCTTGAGCACCTGTGCGCAGCCGGTGATGTGCCCGCCCGTGCCCACACCGGTGATGAGGGCATCAATTCCATTGGGGAAATCCGCCAGAATCTCCAGCGCTGTCGTGCGGGCGTGCACGTCGATGTTGGCCGGGTTTTCAAACTGCTGCGGCATCCACGAATTGGGCGTGGTGGCGACCAGCTCGGCAGCGCGCGCTATGGAGCCCTTCATGCCCTTTTCACGCGGCGTCAAATCAAACGTCGCGCCGTACGCCAGCATCAGGCGGCGGCGCTCGACCGACATGCTGTCGGGCATGACGAGGATGATTTTGTAGCCCTTCACGGCGGCCACCATGGCCAGGCCAATGCCGGTGTTGCCTGAGGTGGGCTCGATGATGGTGCCGCCAGGTTTGAGTGCACCGGACTTTTCCGCGTCCTCCACCATCGACAGCGCAATGCGGTCTTTGATGGAGCCGCCGGGGTTGCTGCGCTCGGACTTGATGTAGACGTTGTGGCCCGCGCCAAACAGGCGGTTGATGCGCACGTGGGGCGTGTTGCCAATGGTTTGCAGGATGTTGTCAGCTCTCATTTCGGGCTCCTTCGTTGCAGTGATGACGCCATGATTGTGGCGCACTGCGATAATCCGCGTGTGAAGCCCGCCAGACTGCCGCTGGTGCAAGCCGCAAGGTCGGTGCGAGAGCGCCGGGTGGAAACACCGCACTGGAGGAACGTCCGGACTGCACAGGGCAGCGTAGCAGCTAACGGCTGTCCACTGAAATTCCGAGGCGCAAGCCAGAGTTATAAGGTGAGGATCAGAGCAACAGAGACGAGTCGCACGGTGGGCAACCACGGTACGGGTGAAACGGGCAATCTCTACGCGCAGCAATACCAAGTAGGCCAACGCAAAGCGAGGCGGTTCGCCGCAGCGCCATGACCGGGGCCCCCGGAGTTGGCGGGTAGGTAGCACCGAGCCATTGGGCGACCAATGGCCCAGATTAATGGCAGTCACCTTTTGGGCGCTTTCGGGGGCTTGAGAGGCCACAGAATCCGGCTTATCGGTGGGCTTCACATTTTTTTGCTTGACGGAGTTGGGGCAGTCTTCCCGATTGGCAGGGCTCTTGTATTTCTTTGCGCATCAGGCTGGCGCGATGCAACCCGCGTTGGCGAACGCGCCGGGCGTCCGTGGGCGCTTTGCGTGGGGACAGCGGGGGATGCCGAGCGCAAGAGGCATATGGGCCATCATCACCGGCTCGCCCTGCAACGCTGGTAGCGAGTGTAGTTGCTATAATATCAATAGCTAACTATGCAGTATGGACTATGGCTAGAGGCCTATTTGACCGCCTAAATCGCCGAAACTGGCATCAAAACGGCTCAAACTGCCTGCTGCGCCACCGGCTCACCCAGGTTCAGCATCAGCCGGTTGGCCCACGCGAACAGGGCGACTGAGTGGATCAGGTCGAGAATTTCGATCTGGGTTAAACCGGCATCTTTCAAGGCGCGGATGTTGGCGGCGCCAAACTCGTTGGGCGCACTCGTGAGGGCGATTGACGCCTGCACCATCGCTTTTTCCCGCGCCGTGGTACCTGCAGTTTGCGGCTCGTCAAACACCTGTTCCACCACATCGTTGCGCTTGGCCAGTTGCTCAAAGCGCTGTGCGTGGACTGATGCGCAGTAGACGCAGCCGTTGATGCGGGACGTGACCAGCGAGCCCAGCTCCCGCTCGGCACGTGACAGGCCACCTGGCGCGTACATGATGGCGTTGAAGGCGATGGACCGCTGGTGCAGGATACGGGTCTGGTGCACCAGCAGCAGGTAGTAGTCAGACACTTTGGCGTTGACATTGCTTTCTTCCAGCACGGCAATTTGCTCTGCGGTTGCAGTGGCGGGGTCCACCACCTCGAGCCAGGCTTTCCAGTCCAGCGCGGCGCTGGTGAAGCCCTTGATTTGGATGGGGTTGCTCATGTTGACGCGTCCTCCAGTTCCACCGCCTGCATTGCCTTGAGGCCAGCCACCAAGCGCAGCTGGTACGACACGAACGCAATCAGCTGCGCCAGCGCCACGATGGCTGGCGTGGACAAGCCCGCTTCAATCAGCTTCATCAGGGCGGGCTTATCGCCTTCTATCGGGTTGGTGATCAGCGTGTGGGTGAAATTCAGCATGGCGCGCAGGCGGGGGGCAGCGGCGGCAGGCCAGGGCGATTCTGTGGCGGACTCTACCCCAGAATCGAACCCACGTTCGCCCCCCAATTCGACAGTGGCCAGAAGCACTGGATCGTCGTTTAGTGCAACCAGACGGCTGCGGTAGTGCTGCGAAAGTTCTAGCGCTTGCGACAGGTTGCACGCGTGTAGCGCCACCAACAGGCGCTCGGTCACGCTCAGGCCTTCCACCGCTGTATCGAACATCGCGTCATAACTGCCCTGCGTGGCAGAGGCAACCTTGTCGCGCTGATGTCGCAAGGCGTGCAGCCGGCCGCCGGGTGCCAGGCCCGCCACCTGGTCAATGATGTCAGCTTGCATCGATGGGTCCGTAGGTTGTGTCATGTAGTTCAAATCATTTCATCATGGCAGCCATTGCAGATGCATCAGGGTGCAGGCGTCCACTCATCGCCAAAAATTTCAGGCTCTGAAAACCCCTGCAAGGTGGCGAAATGCGCCTCAACGTCTTCCCGGTAAAACAGGCTGGCGATGCCGCTGGCGAGGCGGCGGGCGCCGTCGCTGATGGAGGGGATGTCGCCTGATACCGTGCCGTGCGAGATCGTTGCGGGGTAGCAAAAGCAGTGAATGCGGTCCAGGCCCAAGCAATTTCCCGGCGATTTCTCCAGCAGCTCAAACACCGGGCCAAGGTAAGGCGAATCGCCAAGTTCTTCATCTTCATCCCCTGAGTCTGGCTGGTAGCTGTCGCGCCATGCCCGCACGTGCGGTGCAATCGCGGCGTATTCCGGGCGGCTGGTCCAGTCCACGCGAAAGCCGGTGGAGACGATCAGAAAGTCAAATGTGAACTCCCGGCGCGGCGTGGTCAGCTTGATGCTGTCGCCCAAATCCTGCACGTCCAAGATGGGGCTGCTGACGTGAAAGCGCGCATTGGCGTGGCGCGAGACGCGCTGCGTGCTGTTGCGCGGCGGCGGCACCTGCTGCACGTTGATGTAATGGCGGATTCGCCATTTCCACGCGTCGGGCAAATCGTAGTGGCCCTGCACCAGGCCGGGCACGCCCGCAGCCTTGCTTTTGTTGATGCGCGGGATATCTGCCCGGCGGATCAGCAGGTCTACGCTGGCAGCACCGGCTTCCAGCGCGCTGGCGGCGCTGTCCATGGCCGACGAGCCCGCGCCGACCACGCCGACGCGTTGTCCCTTGAGCTGGCTGTAGTCCATGGCGTCTGACGAGTGCGCCCACAGCCGGCGTTGCAGGCGGCTGGTGAAGGCTGGCACGGATGCGCCGCCCAGCCCATCGCGGCCAGTGGCCAGCACCACGCGGCGGGCGAAAACGTGGGTTGCACCTGGATTGTCTTTGACTTCTGTGCCAGTTTCGGGGGTGGCTGCGGTGCTGACTGATTTGCTGCCAGCGGGTGTCGTGCTGCTCATCGTGCTGTTCAGCGCCAGGCGCACCAGCCCGTCGCGCTGGGGAAATATTCCCGTCACCAGCGTGTCATTTCTCACGTCAACCTTCATCACGCGCCGGTACCAGCGCAGGTAGTCCATCCATTGCAGGCGCGGGATTTTGTCAAGCTGTTCCCACGCGGCGTCCCCAAACTGCGCTTCAAACCAGGCCCGGAATGTCAGCGCGGGCAGGCCCAGTGCGGGGCCGGTGAGCTGCTTGGGCGAGCGCAGGGTTTCCATGCGCGCGGTGGTTGCCCACGGGCCTTCATAGTCCTTGGCAGAGCGGTCCAGCAGCGTGGCGTGAACGCCCAGTTTTTGCAATGCAGCCGCAGCCACCAGGCCTGACTGGCCCGCGCCGATGATGGCCACGTCAAGTACCTGCGCGCCGTTGTGCAGGCGCTCGGGCATCCACGTCACCCCCGGCCAGCACAGGTAGGCCAGGTCGCGCTGCAGGCGCTGCTCCAGCGCGGGCAGGCCTGCGGGAATGTCGGTCGCGGCCTTGGAAAATGCGTTCATTGGTGGGTCATTGAATCGCAATCTTCGCCGTGCGCACCACGTCCACCCATTTGGCGCGGTTGAGCTTGACGGTGTTCGCAAATTCTGCCGGAGACTCGATGCGGATGCTGTTGCCCATGGACTCAAACCGGCTGCGCACCTCGGGCATTTCCAGCACCGTGCGTACGGCGGCGTTGAGCTTGGCCACCACCTGCGGGTCGGTGCCCTTGGGCGCAAACAGCGCAAACCAGATCGAGCTGTCAAAACCCGCCGTGCCTGCGAGGCCGCTCTCGGCAATGGTGGGCACCTCCTGAATCACGGCCACGCGGCGCAGCGTGGTCACGCCCAGCAGGCGCACCTTGCCAGCCTTGTAATGCGGCAGCACGGTCTGCACCTGGTTCATGATGCAGCAGGTTTCGCCCTTCAGCATCGAGGCAATCGCTTCAGGCCCTCCCTTGTACGGCACGTGCGTCATCTGCAGGCCCAGGCGCGAATTGAATTCGGCAAACGCCATGTGCGTGCCGGCGCCGTTGCCGGTGGATGCGTAGTCGTATTTGCCGGGGTTGGCCTTGACCAGGTCCACAAACTCCTTGAGCGTCTTGACGTTGATGACCTCGGGGTTGATGGTGAGCACGTTGGACACATCAAGAATCGGCGCCACCGGCACAAATGAGGTTTCGACATCAAAAGGCAGGCTCTTGTACAGCGCGGCATTGCTGCCGTGCGTGGCGGCCGTGCCAAAGGCAATGGTGTAGCCGTCGGCCCGGGCCCGCGCCACAAAGTCGCTGGCGATATTGCCCGCCGCACCGACCTTGTAGTCAATGATGATGGGCTGGCCCAGTACCTTGCCCAGTGGCTCCTGCATCGCGCGGGCCACGATGTCAACGCCGGAGCCGGCCGGAAAGCCCATGATGAAAGTGATGGGGTGGGCGGGCCAGTCGGTGGTTGGTGCTGAGGTTTGTGCGGCGGCGGGCACTGGCAGCAGCGCGGTTAATGAAGCTGCCAGCGCCAACACGGCGTTTTTGAGCCTGCGCAGATGGCTCATGGGGGTGGCGCTGGATTTGGGGTTGAAGTTTGCGTTGTGTGACATGGCAAGTTCCTGATCGGTTGGGAAAATTCTAAGCCGGGCAATCCGGTGCCGCAAACTTGCAGAACAAAACCTGCCAGACAAAACCTGCCGAAGAAAGGCCTTTGCCTGGCACTGATGCGCCTGGATGCGCCGTCAGGCCGCTAAAACCGCTCATGCGCCGCCAGATAGCGCCATTGCCCTTCTGCCAGGCCTGACAGGCTGACGCGGCCAACCCGCATTCGTTTCATGCTCACAATTTTCAATCCAACGCGCTCGCACAGGTAGGCGATCAAGCCGGGGTGCACGCCCTTTAGTGCAAAGCGCAGCTTGGCCGATGTATCGCTGGCGCTGTTGATGCTGACCTTCACAGCAGGCAGCGGCTGCCCGTCGGAATTCAAGCCCTGGTTCAGGCGCTGCAAGGTCTGTGGCGGCACTACGCCTGCTACCTCCACAATGATTTCCTGCTCCATCACGCCGGCGTCTTCAGTCAGCTTGCGCGCCACGCGCCAGTCCTGCGTGAAAATCACCAGGCCGCTGGCAGCGGTTTCAAGCGGCACGGTGGCGGTGAGTTTGGCGAAGTGGCGCTTGAGCATGCGGGTGTTTGAGGCGTCATCCCCCGCGCGGGCATCAGGCTTGAGCAGTTGCTGTGCCGGTTTCACCCGCTGGTTCGCCTCGCCGGGCATGGCCATGGCATCATAGCCGGACGGCTTGTGCAGCAGCAGCGTCACGGCGGCAAGCTCCAGCAGGCTGGCGTGGGGGTCCAACTCAACCTTCTGGCTGGAGACGCGAAACATCGGCTCTTCCACCACCTGGCCGTCCACCCGCACCCAGCCACCTTCAATGTATTGCTCGGCCTCGCGGCGCGAGCAAGGCACCAGCTCGGCCACACGCTTGGACAGGCGCTCTCCCTCATCAATTGCTTTGGATGGCCTGACCATGCGCTCCGGAGCGCGATTAACGGGGCGACTCTCCACGCGCTCGCTCGGGCGTCGATTCATGCTGTCGTTTGGGCGCGCCACGCGTGGGGCGGGTTTGTTGTTGCTGTCTGTCATTCGAGGCATGTTAACTGTGGCACCAGTCAACCGCACCATTAACCGGACCCTGCGTCGCGGCTACCAGCTCAGCGGGTCCAGCCGGTAAAACCGGGCCAGCTCCTGGTACAGCGCGGGGTGATCATCTGCCATGCGTTTCGGCTGCTCAAAAAAAACCTCTGAGATAACGGCGAAAAACTCAGCCGGATCGGTCGCGCCGTAGTCGCTGAAAAGAGACTCGTCATCCCGCCAGTCATTCCTGCCCGCGCGGGTCTGCAATTGCCGGTATTCCGCACCCAGCACCTGCGCCCAGCGGGCATAGTGCTCGCGCCTTGCCAGAATGGGCGCCCCGTTGGCTGTGCCGGTTTCCTGGTCCAGCTGGTGCGCAAATTCATGGATCACAACGTTGCGCCCATCGTCTGGCGTGGCCGCGTCCTGCAGCGTGTCGCGCCACGACAAAATCACCTGCCCTTCGGACCACGATTCACCCGCCAGCACCTGGCGGCGCTTGTGGCTGACGCCCGCGCCGTCAGTGTGCTCGCGCTGCACCACAAAGCTGCCGGGGTAGACCAGAATTTGCCGCAGGTTGGGGTAGTAGCCACGCGGGCGGTTGAGGACCAGAAGGCAGGCTTGCGCCGCAATGGTCACGCGCATTTCATCGGTGACCTGGAGCCCGTCGCAGCCAATGAACGCCTTCTCGGCCACAAACACCTGAATGTGCTGTTTGAGCTGGAGTTGCAAGTCGGCCGGCAGTGCGCGCACATAGGGCACGCGTCGCTTCAAAGTCTCGCGCCATGCAGCAGGAAAAGGCTGGGCGCGGATGCGCTGGCGTCGGCGCTCGACAAGCCAGGGCTCGCCCAGCAACCACGCGATGAACAGCAGGGTCAGACAGAGAATGATGAGTGCTGGCAAGGTTGGCCTGTGGGTTGAGCGTTATAGAAAACGTGACAACCCCGTAACTGGGCATGGGGCAGCCAGTTTTCAATATCGCCAGGGAAATCCGGGGAAAATCAATAAAAAGTGCCTATAGCCCCCGTCCATAGTTCATAAGTAGATATGAATTATGTAGCACCTATTACCCCGAGGCGCGACGCAAACCAGCTCAAACCCATCGCGGCCAGCAGTGCGGCCAGGCCAACCCAGTGCAGCGACCCCATGCCATTGTGCGCAATCAGCCAGCCGCCGCTGCCCGCGCCCAGCGCCTGGCCCGCATACATGGCTGAGGTGTTGAGCGCGATGGACCCCGACGCCAGCGCCGGGGCCATGCCCACCAGCCGCGCCTGCTGGGCCGAGTTGGATGAGAAACATCCCAGCGCCCAGGGCACCGTCACCAGCGCCGCCAGCGTCAGGCTGGTGCCCAGCGGCCACAACAGCATGCTCAGGGCCATGGCACCCGCGCCCCACATCACCGCTGCTGGTGCCCCCAGGCGGTCAATGCTGCGCGACATCAGGATGTTGCCAATGAACCCGAACGCGCCAAACCAGGCGAACAGCAAACTCAACTGGCCGGGCGTGACCTGCAATTGCGCCTTGTAATACGGCGCAAAGTACGAGAACAGCACAAACTGGCCGGCCGACAGCAGCAGTGTCACGCCAACACACAGCATCAGCCCTTTGGAGCGCAAGGTTTCACGCCACGCG
>JAYVNK010000201.1:0-4960 GCA_043758475.1 Comamonadaceae bacterium
TGGCCGATTTTTGCCGCACGCACGCACAAGGCCTGCGCCAGCACGTCAAAATCGCGCCCCTGGCGAGACAATCCATGGGCGCAGACAATAACATGGTCCGCCGCCGGGTCACCGCATTGCCAGTAGGCCATGCGATGGCCCCCCTGGGCATCCTGGCAGGCAACATGGTGCAGTGTGGGTTCATGCATGGTGGTGGATGTGGCTTAATAATTCGGGCAAGGCATAGGCGGCCATCAGTATCGTAATTCAATCGTCGGGCAACGCTGACTACCGAACCCACTTATCCATTTGCCTGGCCATTCAATCCACCGCTCACTTCATCATTCAGGGGAATCTTCATGCTAATAGGCAAAACTGCGCTCGTCACCGGCTCCACCAGCGGCATAGGGCTGGGAATCGCCAAGGCGCTTGCCGCCAAGGGTGCCAACATCGTCTTGAACGGCTTTGGCGACGCGCACGGCCCCACGGCAGAAGTGGCGGCGTTTGGCGCTGTATCAGGCGCAAGGGTCGCCTACCACGGTGCCGACATGGGCAAGCCCGCCGAGATTGAAGACATGATGAAGTACGCGGCCGCCCAGTTCGGCCATGTGGACATTCTGGTCAACAACGCCGGCATCCAGCATGTGGCCAAAATTGAAGACTTTCCCATCGAGAGGTGGGACGCCATCATCGCCATCAACCTGTCCAGCGCCTTCCTGACCAGTCGTCTGGCCCTGCCCGCCATGAAAGCCGCCAACGACGGCAAAGGATGGGGCCGCATCATCAACATCGCATCAGCCCACGGGCTGGTTGGGTCGCCCGAAAAATCGGCCTACGTCGCAGCCAAGCACGGTTTGGTCGGCCTGACCAAGGTGACCGCGCTGGAAACCGCCACAACTGGCGTGACCTGCAACGCCATCTGTCCCGGCTGGGTGCTTACGCCGCTGGTCCAAAAGCAGATTGATGCCAAGGCTGCGGCGCAAGGTATCAGCGTTGACGCGGCATCAAAACAATTGCTAGGCGAAAAAGAGCCTTCCATGCAATTCACCACGCCTGATGAATTGGGCGAGCTGGCGGTATTTTTCTGCTCAACCGCAGGCAAAAACGTGCGCGGGGTGGCGTGGAATATGGACGGTGGCTGGGTGGCGCAGTAAACCCTTGCCAACTGGCCCCTATTTCAACTGCACTGACCCAGACACGGTGACCAGCACCGTGCTTTTGCCCGCTTCCACTGGTACCGGTGCATCACTAGAAGCCGCTTTAGCCTCCATCGCCATCACGCGGGGGCGTGGCATGAAGCCCTGGTCGTTGGCATTGACCGAGACTTCACGCAGCGTGTAGCCGCCAAAGCCGAAGCTTTTGGCGATGGCCTCGGCCTTGGCCTTGAAGCGGTCAATCGCAATGGTTTGCGCTTCGCCCTCGACCTTGGTGCGCTGCTCGCGGCTCAGCGAGAAGGCGACGTTGCCCATGGTAAGGGTTTGCACCTTGCCTGCCACCGTGCTGATGCGCGCAAAGTCGCGCCCTTCCAGCACCAGCTCTGCGCTGCCCTGCCAGCCACTGATCTTGCCGTCACGCGCGTAGCGCGGGTACAGGCTGAAGTTGCCGGTGCGCACGTCCAGCAGGCCTGGCTGCGCGGACTTTTTGGCTTCGGCCAGCGCAGCGTCCAGCGCCACTTTGAGCTGGTTTTGCACCGTGCCCGCGTCTGGGCCATCGCGTGTGGTGGCCATGCTGATGCTGAGCAAATCCTGCTGCACCTCTACTGAGCCGCTGGCTGATAGCTGCACCACGTTTTGCGGCGGAATTTGCGCATTTGACTGCCCAAAAGTGCCTGTAGCCCCTGTCAGTAGTGCGTAAGCAGCTATTATTTTTATAGTTTTTGAAATAAATGGAAACTTCAAGACTTAACCTCGTAAAAAACTGACTTCTTAAAAACTACGCACGTAAAAACTTGACAGCATCAAACTTGCCGCGCACCACCCGCTCGGGTGCCACGCCCCACCAGTCTTGCGCCACAGTGGCGTAAAGCTGGCGAAAGTCGGTCGTGTAAACCAGGTTCTGTGCCGCATCCAGCCGCGCCAGGTCAGGCGCCTGGCCGTACAGGCCCCCACGCACCGCACCGCCTGCAATGAAGTGCGGCGCGGCCGTGCCGTGGTCGGTGCCGCCCGAATTATTTTGCCGCGCGCGCCGGCCGAATTCACTGAAAGTCATCACCAATGTGCGATCCCACGCGCCCAGCTCGACCAGCGCGCTTTTAAGCGCGGTCATGCCTTCGCCCAGTTGGCGCAGCAAGCTGGCATGCGCGCCCAACTGGTTTTGATGCGTGTCAAAGCTGCCCAGCGTGAGCATGATCACCGGCACGCCCGCCCTGCCCTTTTGCGAGGCCACCACCTGGGCCGCAGCCCGCACGCCGTTGCCTAGCTGGCCCTGGGGAAATTCGGTGGTGAAGTTGAATTTGTCACCGCGCAGGCCCTGGGCTGCCATGCTGATATCGCCTTCGACCTTGAGAAGATGCCGCAGGGCCACGTTGCCATCGGCCAGCGCCGGCGTTTGGGCGGCAAAACGCGCCTGACTGACAAACGCCTCGGGGTTGTTCAGCGTGACGGCGCGTGCACCCGCCAGCGGCCCGAGGTCGCTGCCGCCTATCAGCACGCCTTCTGCGGTGAAATTGGCCTGCCTGGCGTACCCGGCCTTCATGGCGCGGGCGATCCAGCCGTCGTCCAGATATTCATTGGCTTTGGACGATGTTTCCCAAATCTCGATGGAGCGGAAATGCGACAGGTTCGGGTTGGGGTAACCCACGCCCTGCACTATGCCCAGCTCACCTTTCTCCCACAGCGGCAACAGCGGCCTTAGCTCGGGGTGCAGCCCTACCCGCGCCTCGATCTTGATGACGTCATCGGCCTTGATGCCAATGCTGTTGCGCAACTGGTAGTAAGCGGGGTCGGCATAAGGCACCACGGTGTTCAGGCCGTCGTTGCCGCCTTTAAGCTCGATCAAAATCAGGATGCGTTCGGCCAGGCTGATGGCGCGCTGGCCCACACCTTGCGCCCAGCCTGGGGCGTGGCTGCCCAGCAGGGCCAGGCCCGTCGTGAGTGCCGTCGTGTCCAGTGCAGCAGCGCTGGCGGTGCCCAGGAAGTTTCTGCGTTTCAAGCGGATGACTCCAGTTTTTTGGCCTATTTCAGCTGGTAAGCCGGGTCCAGCGTGAGGCTGCGCAGATAGGCCACGCCCACGGTGCCGGGAGATATGATTTGTGTAGCGTCAGAGCCAACCACAACAAGGGCCAGACGCTTTTTCAATGCATCGTTGGGTTCGCTGTCGGCGCGCCCGCCATAAGCGGCCAGCCATTTGTCAGGATCAAACGTGATTCTGGCCATGCCTTGCGCCACGCGCATGATGCCGTCGCGCCCCAGCAGCGCCAGCGCCTGCTTGTTGCTGCCCTGGCCACCTTTGTCAGACTTTTCGGCTGCAAACTCGGCACGCATCATTGCCACCGGCCGCCCGGCTGGCCCCAGGCCCATGCCCGCAGCCAACGGCGCAGTTTTTGATTCGCCCTGAAACTCCACCGCGCGGAAAAGCTGCTCGGTAAACCGTTTTCGCTCCAGCAAAGTGGTGGCATTGATCCACTCGGTGTAGCCCGGCCAGCCCTTCACATTGGGTGGCACCAGCAGGTTTTGGCCCAGTTGCGCGGACTTCAACGCAAACGGCATCGCGTCGGTGTAGCTGAAGCCAAACTGCCGCACCGTGCCCACCACCAGGTCGACCGGTGATTTGACCAGGCTGCCGGGGTTGTCCGCCGCCCAGAATTCATCGGTCAGCAGCAGATCGCGCAGCGCGGTGCTGATGTCATAGCCATTGCTGCGAAAGCGCTGGGCGATCAGAGCCACCTCTTTGGCATCGGGCAGGGGCGAGACAAATTCTTTCCACAGTTTGCCCACGATGAAGCGCGCCGCAGCGTCCTGCGCCAGCATCACGTCCAGCACGGCGTCGCCATCAAAATTGCCGGTGCGCCCGAGCACCGTCTTGGCTGAGGCATCGTGAAACGCCGGGCGAAAGCGGAAGCTGAAGGTATCGCGATCAATGCTCCAGCCGGTGAAAGCGCGCGCTGCTTCGCGAATGTCCTGCTCAGAATACCCGCCGCCATGGGTTGCTTCACCCAGGGTGAAAAGCTCCATCACCTCGCGCGCAAAATTCTCGTTGGGTGCCTCGCGGCGCGAGTTGGCACCGTCCAGATAGACCAGCATCGCCGGGTCTTTGGCCACGGCATGCAGCAGCGAGGCAAAGCTGCCCAGCGCGTTGGCGCGCAGCACCTGGTGCTGGTTCCACATGGCCTGGGCGCGGATGACTTTTTGCTGCGACGTGGCAAAGTGGTTGTGCCAGAACAGCGTCATGCGCTCCTGCAGGGGCGCAGGGGATTCAATCATCTCCTGCATCCACCAGGTTTTGAGGTCCAGGCCCTCGCGCAGTTGCTGCTGGCGCATGGCCTGCTGCTCTTCTTTGGTTTTAAGGAACGCGTAAGGGATGGGCGGCGGTTGGGCCACAAAGTCGGGCGCAGGATGGATGGTTTTGGACGCGCGGGCGGCGGCCAGCGTGTTGGCCACTACAGCCTGCGCGTCTTGCCCGGTGATGGCGTCCACCTCGGCCTGGGCAGGTGCAAAACCGGTGCGTATCAAAAAATGCCGCGCCTGCTCGGGCGTGAGCCGGTTTGGGGCAGCATTTAGGGCGCTAGCCCCCACCAATACTGCACATAGCGCTACTTTTTTAATATTGATCATGGTTTGGCAAGTTCCGCCTCGCGGCGTTGCTGGCGCAGTTGCTGGCGCATTTCTGCACGCTCCTGGTCGGTGAGGTGGCGGTTGACGAGCTTGGCCTCAATCACATCGTCGCTTTTCTTGCGCTGCGCCAGGGCAGAACGAAGCGCATTGCGCCGCTGCTCTTGCTGCGCCTGTGTCTCGTGGGCTTTCTCGGTAGTCTTCTGGGCAGT
>JAYVNK010000202.1:0-4957 GCA_043758475.1 Comamonadaceae bacterium
TTCAACAGCGCCATCCAACTCATCAAGGCCAACGCCCGTGGGTTTCGCAACTTCACCAACTACCGGGCAAGGATTCTGTTTCATTGCGGTAAGTTGGACTTGAGGTGGACGTGAGGAAAAATTCACAGTGAATTTAACGAAGAGCCATTTAACGAAGAGCCTGAAACGAGGGGGTCTGGGGGCCGCCCAGCGGACCGACAGAGTCGCGCTTGTTTGAACGCAGCGAAGCGAAGTGAGTTTGCGTGACGGCCCCATCGTTGCGTACTGCAGATGGTCGCCCGAAGGGCCTGCGGCTGCGAGTGCAAGGGATGGTGCGGGGGTTCAGGCGGCCCGCACAGGTGCCCGCCCCCAAGGATTCAGCACAGCAACCCCAGTCGGTTCAAAGTCCGCCACATTGCGGGTGACAACCGTCATGCCGTGCACCAGCGCGGTTGCGGCAATGAGGCCATCACGGACCGGGCGCGGGTCTGGCACATGCAGGCGGGCGCTGCGCTGTGCGACGGCCACATCCACGGTCAGGATGCGGTCATTGAAAGCGGGCAACACATGGGCATTCAGCCAGGCCCGCAACACCGCACCTTGTGATCGGTCCCGGCGTTCAGCAAGCAGCACGCCAATCTCCAGTTCTTGAACCGTGATTGCAGAGATATAAAGTTCGGCTGCGTCCAGGCTGTCAGCCCATTTCGCAACATGGCGGTTGGCTTTGCCAAGGCGGATCTTGCCAAGCTCCGACACCACCTTGGTATCGAGCAGGTACATCAAGAAAAATCCGCCGGCCGCGCCAGGTCGCGCACAGAGGGAAGCACCAGTTCGATATCTGCCGCGTCAGGCATCGCCAGCAAGTCGGCAATTTTGATGGGTGTGCTGGTCGGATAAATCACTGCAATTCAATGCTTTGAATCGGCAGGCGATCACCCCCGCTCAGGCGCGATGGCCTGCGCGTAATCGTACAACGCGCCCAGAATCTCCTCGCCTTTCTCATTCTCTGACTCTGACAGGGCGTCAATCTCACTGAACAGTGCTTCAATGGTTTTCGCGCCGCCCTCCCCGTCAAACAGTTTGGCAACACGGTGCGCTTCCCAGCGGCTGGTCTCTTCCACCGCCAGGCTTGCCCCAAAATTGCGTGCACGGTATCGAAACACCAGCTCTTGCAGACGCGGGTCATCGAAGGCATTGCGCTTGGCTGCCAGCTTGTCGCCGGACAGGCTGCGCAATTCATTGAGGCGGCGGCGGTCTGCGTTGCCGATGAAGCCGCCATAGAGATCTTCGTCCACATCGGGCGTAGCCTCTTTGGGGCGCTGGAACACGTTGGGCCAGATGCCGCTCATGTCGGGCAGGGCTGATGCCAGCACGGCGTTTTCCAGTTGGGCATCCATCTTGAGGCCCCAGCGCTCGGCCATGGCGGGTGACAGCACCTTCAGGTTACCCATCACCATGGGGGATTTGTTCAGGTGAATGGTCTTGATGGGCAGGCGCGTCACGCCGTCAGGCAGGTCATCGCTGCGGCTGAACAGGCGCAGGCGAACCTCATCGACGTTCATGCTGGCCAGCTCACGCGGGTCATGCGCCAGGTCCCAGGCGATCAATTCGTTCTTGTTGGTGGGGTGCATGGCCAGCGGCCACATCAGGGCCAGGCAACCGCGATCGGCCGGGAACATGCCCGAGATGTGCAAAAACGGCTTGGCCGTGGCCACGGTGGTGGGCAGGCCCAGTTCGGCGGCCACGCGGTCTTTCTTGTGCAGGCCCAGACAGAACTCGAACAGCCGGGGCTGCTTTTCGCGCAGCAACCGCGCCAGGGCAATGGTGGCGGACACGTCGCTCAAGGCATCGTGGGCAGCCTCGTGCGCCAGGCCGTTGGCGGCGGTCAAGTCGGTCAGCTTGAAGCTCGCTTTGCGATCATTTTTCCCGTCACCCTTTTCGTCAAGTTTGGTGGGCCAGTGGATGCCTTCAGGCCGCAGCGCATACGCCGTGCGCACCACGTCCATCAAATCCCAGCGGCCACAGTTGTTCTGCCACTCGCGCGCATAGGGGTCTATCAGGTTGCGCCAGAACATGAAGCGCGTAATTTCGTCGTCAAACCGGAGGGTGTTGTAACCCACGCCAATGGTGCCGGGCTGGCTGAACGCCTGCTCAATCTGCGCAGCAAACTGGTACTCAGGCAGACCTTTTTCCAGGCACAACTGCGGCGTGATGCCGGTGATCAGGCACGACTGCGGATCGGGGAGGAAATCATTCGCTGGCTGGCAGTACAGCATGATCGACTCACCGATGACATTGAGCTCGGCGTCCGTGCGAATCGCCGCAAACTGCGACGGCCGGTCACGCCGCACATTGATGCCAAAGGTTTCGTAGTCGTGCCACAGGAACGTGTGGCTGGGTAATGTGATGTTTGTCATTTTTTCAGGGTAATATTGGCCTCTAGCCCTTTTCTACTATGCATAACTAGCTATATATTTAATAGCAAATCACTTTATAGCGCTAACGCCGCCGCGCCGAGCGCACGCCGCTCAAGTCAGACACGACACCCAGCACCTTGTGCAGCCTTCCTGAGTCCGCCACTTCCACAGTGAAGGTCATCCACGCAGTGCCTTTGACGGACTGGGTTTGCACGCCAATCACGTTCATTTTTTCTTTGGTGAACACTTCGGAAATATCGCGCAGCAGGCCCTGTCGGTCTGCGGCTTCTATGGCTACGTCAACGGGGTACACCGCGCCTTCAACGCTTTTGGTGATGCCCCATTGCACGTCAATCAGGCGCTCGCCGTTTTTGGCGATCATCTCACGCAGGTTGGAGCAGTCGGCGCGGTGCACGCTCACGCCTTTGCCGCGCGTGACAAAGCCGCAAATCTCATCTGGCGGCGCGGGCTTGCAGCATTTGGCCAACTGCGTCATCAGCGAATCAACGCCCACCACCAGCAGGCCGCCCTTGCTTGAGGGATCGGTGTTTTTGGGCTTTCGCAGGTGTGGCACCTCCTCTTGCGCGGCGGATGGCTCGGGCGGTCGCAGCAGGACTTCGATGTTGCGCAGCGAGAACTCGTCTTTGCCCACCACTTCAAACAAATCATCGCTTGAGTTGAAGCCCAACTGGCCCGCCAGATCATCGAGCTTGATGGCGGTTTTACCCTCGCGCTGCAGCAGTTTTTCAACCGCTTCACGGCCTTTGGCCACCGTCTCGTGCGTGGCGAGCGCGTTGAACCAGGCGCGCACCTTGGCGCGGGCGCGGTGGCTGACCAGGTAGCCGAGCTCGGGGTTGAGCCAGTCGCGCGACGGGCCGCCCTCTTTGGCCACGGTGACTTCCACCGTCTGGCCGTTTTTGAGCGGTGTGTTGAGCGGCACCATGGCCCCATCGACCCGCGCGCCCCGGCAGCGGTGGCCCAGGTTGGTGTGCACGCTGTAGGCAAAGTCCACCGCCGTTGCGCCTTGGGCCAGTTCCACAATGGCGGCGTCGGGGGTGAGCACGTAGATGCGGTCGTCAAACAGGCTGTCACCGGTCCGCGCTGGCTGCCCGTCATCAGGCGGCGCAGACAGATCGCGTTCCCACGCCAGCAGTTGGCGCAGCACCGCAATCTTGGCATCGTATTGCCCGCTGGCCGACACGCCCGCATAGCCCTTGACGCCCGCCTCTTTGTAAGCCCAGTGCGCCGCCACGCCGTACTCGGCATGGTCGTGCATGGCTTGGGTGCGGATCTGGATCTCGATGGGCTGACCGAGCGCGCGTCCCGCTGCCGGTGCAGCGTGGGGGTCACATACCACAGTGTGCAGCGACTGGTAGCCGTTGGACTTTGGTTTGGCAATGTAGTCGTCAAACTCGTTCGCCACAGGCTGAAACCGGCTGTGCACCCAGCTCAGGGCGGCATAGCAGTCGGGGATGCTGGCCACCACAATGCGCAGCGCACGGATGTCATACACCTGCTCAAACCCCAGCGACTTGCCGCGCATCTTCTTGACGATGCTGTAGATGTGCTTGGGGCGGCCCTGCACAGTGGACGCAATGCCCTCGGCCTTGAGCTCGGCCTGCAGCCGCGCGCGCAGTTGCTGGACATAGGCTTCGCGCCCGATGCGCTTCTCGTCGAGCAGCCGCGCGATATCCTTGTAGGTTTCAGGCTCCAGAAATCGGAACGACAGGTCCTCCAGCTCCCACTTGATCTCCCAAATGCCCAGCCGGTTGGCCAGCGGCGCAAACACCTGCAACGATTCGCGCGCCAGGCTGGGCGGCACCGGCAGCTTGGTGGCGCCGTAGTGGCGCAGGGTCTGCAGGCGCGATGCCAGACGCAGCATCACCACCCGCAAATCGCGCGAAAACGCCAGCAGCATCTTGCGCACGTTCTCGGTCTGCGCAGCAGCAGTCTGCGCCATCGGAATCGGCGTGGACAGACCACTTTCCGATCGGTTCACCGACGCCAGCCTGGCACGTGCCTGACGCTGCACCCGCACCAGCTTGGTCGTCTCCATCGCCAGGCTGGCAAAGTTGCCGCCAAAGGCCTTGGCAATCACATCCTGCGGCTTGTTCAAATGGTCACAGGCGTAAACCAGGTAGCTTGCGGCCTGCATGGCCTCTGAGCCGCCAATGGTCTTCAAGATCACAGCCACTGCATCGGCGTGGGCCAGCGTGTTCTCGCCCGTGTCCAGCAGCTCGCACGCAATCAGCGGCTCGGCAAAGGCGCGCGCGCGCGCCAGTGCATTGGCCTGCTCGGGCAGGTTGTGCGCCGTGGCCGCGAGCAGTTGCGCGGGACGTACTGCGTTTTGCGCGGCACCAGACGCGTCGGGCGCGAGGCTTTTCATGCGGAAATCACCAAATATCTAGTGCAGTGTTTCATATATATTGAACCATCTGTTGAATCACTACTCCAAGCCGGACTCCTCACAGTATTGGAGTGAAGTCAACATGAATGTTCGCATAATAGTGGCCGAGTTTGGCAATGATGATCTGGATACTGCTCCGCTGGAGCACCTCAAG
>JAYVNK010000203.1:0-4956 GCA_043758475.1 Comamonadaceae bacterium
GGCCAACAGCGCGCTTTTGAAGGCGGGGGCGGGAACGTCATCGGATTTCGGACCCTCCGGCGACGATGCGGATTACATCTGGGGCGATGCAGTCTCCGATCTCAAGGATGCGCTTCCCGGTGACATCCTGCAATACCGTGACTTTTCGCAGACCACCACGACGCGGACGACGGCGGTTTTCAAGGATTCGAGTGAGCAGTGGGATGAAAGGACGGCTGAAATTGGCCACCCCCATCACACCGCCATTATTTCGAAAAACTCCGGCAACGGCGCGTTGACGGTGCTGGAGCAAAACTACGGCGGCCACAAGGAAAAGACCAAATCAACGGCCATTCGCTGGAAAGATGCGGCCACCAAAACTACAGTGACCAAGAAGGCTATGAAACGTGACGACAACGGCAAGTCCGAAATGGCCACCGTGACGGTGGTGGTTGAGGTCTCCGTGTCGGGCACCTTGACCGCATTCCGGCCCAAGGCCAAGTGAGCTTCGATGGATGGGCTTCGATGAATGAGCTTCGATCAACCCGAAGGCTGGTTGTTGCAAAAGTGAATTAGCTGGCTTGTCAAGTCAGTTTGCGTCAGCAGCCGGGTACGAAACTCACTCGCGCTGGCACCCCAGGCGGACAAATCCAGCGGCTCCATGGGTGCCGGTGGGCTGGCTGCATCCAGGGGGCAAGTCCTGTCAATGTCACCCACCGGGACATTGCCAGACATCGCATTCCAGTGCAATGAAAGCCGCCGCAGCGACAGCGGGGCAGCAATCACGTCCAGAAAGGCATTCAGTTTGGCGTGATGTGCGCAGTCTTGCTGCGGGTAAATTTGCCAGACGAAGGGTTTGCCTGCCCAAATGGCGCGCACCAGCGAGTGCGCACCACGCACAAAATTCAGGTCACAGGCGCACAGCAGTTGGTCAAACAGGGGTTGGCTCAATGACGGAATGTATGAAAAAGATAGCTGACTATGCACATTCCACAATGGATATAGCCTGTTTTTACTCTCCAAAAGCATTGCAACAGCTTGCGCAGCCCGTCCTGGGGTCACCAGCAGCCGGGTGGGCGTGGCATCGTTCGCAAGCTGTTGCAGCAGCGCATTGAGCATGGCCGGTTCATAACAAAACAGCGACACCAGGCGTTCACCGCGCGCCTTGTCGACCGTGATTCCCAAGTGTTTCAGCCATGGATCCCGCTCGAACCTGGCTTGGCGATGCAGCAGATCGGGCTCGCGCAGCAGCCCACCCGTGCCGGACGTGAAGCCGGGATAGAAAAAGTGTTTCATCAGTCCTGCACCCGGGCCACGGGTCACGGGAGAGGGCAGGCCGTGGCTGCGCACCACAAAAGCCTCTGCAGACAGGTATTCGAGGTTAATCCAGGGGTGTTTTATGCCTCTAGCCCTTGTCCACTGTGCATAAGTAGCTATATATTCAGGAGCAATTTCGCAACCGAAGGCTTCTATCAGTACATCGCCCTGCGGCAGGCCATCAATGGCCAGCGGCTGCGTCCAGGCCCGCACTTCAACGCCGTTGCAGCCGTGGGGCGCCATCCACGCCAGCCCAGACGCATCGTCCACCCACAGCCGCACCCGCTGGCCGCGCGCGGCCAAGTCGGCACTCAAGCGCCAGCAGACGCCGATGTCGCCATAGTTGTCGATGACTTTGCAGAAGATGTCCCAGAGCATTTGTGAATATTGTCCACAATACAGATCTATGTCCGCTCCTATCCCCGTTTCTCCCAAGCACCAGCCAGGTCAACCTGCACAGCAAACGCCTGTACCAGGGCAGCATGCTGATGCCGACCCGGCGCGCGATGCCCAGGTGGGGTCCGAGACTGCCCCGGCGTCCGTACACCCCGAGCAATTGCTCAGCGACGTGGCCGGTCTTCCCGCGCTGCCGGGCGTGTACCGCTATTTTGACGCGCAGGGTGCCGTGCTGTATGTCGGCAAGGCCATCAGCCTGAAGAAGCGCGTATCGAGCTATTTCCAGAAGAACCATGGCGGCAGCCGCATCGGCCACATGGTGAGCAAGATTGTGCGGATGGAGACGACGGTGGTGCGCTCCGAGGCCGAGGCGCTGCTGCTGGAAAACAACCTCATCAAGACGCTGAACCCCAAGTACAACATCCTGTTCCGGGACGACAAGAGTTACCCGTATTTGAAGATTTCAGGGTCGCCTTCAGGCAGGGCTTCGGGCGCCAAAACAGCGGGACAGGGACATGGCGCTGTCGGGATTGCAGGGGAAGGCAAAGGTGCCAGTGATGCGCCCATGCCTCCAGCAGCGTTGACGCCTGCGGCGTCCACTTTCCCCCGCGTCTCCTACTACCGGGGCGCGGTCGAAAAGAAGCACCACTATTTTGGCCCGTACCCCAGCGCCTGGGCGGTAAAAGAGGCGATTTTGCTGATCCAGAAAGTCTTTCGCCTGCGCACCTGCGAAGACTCGGTGTTCAGCAACCGCACTCGCCCTTGCTTGCTGTACCAGATCAAGCGCTGCTCGGCCCCCTGCGTGGGGCACATCAATGCCGAAGACTATGCGCATGACCTGGCCAATGCCGGAAAATTTCTGCACGGCGAAACCCGTGAGGTGATGGGCGCGCTGGAGGCCCGCATGATGCTGCACGCGCAGCGGCTGGAGTTTGAGCAGGCGGCTGAGCTGCGCAACCAGGTGTCGGCACTGTCCCGCGTGATGCACGAGCAGTCGGTGGACAACCTGGCAGACCGCGATGTGGACATACTCGCCGTGAAGGTGCAGGGCGGGCGCGCGTGCGTCAACCTGGCCATGGTGCGCGGTGGCCGCCATCTGGGCGACCGGCCTTATTTTCCGGTGCATGTGGATGATGCATCCGGGGTGTATCTGGATGACGCTGACACCGGCATTGAAACGGTCAGTGGCGCTGCGGTTGATACGCCGGCCCAACCTGCCATTCCGGTTGAGATGATTGTGCTGGAAGCCTTCGTTGCGCAGCACTACATTGACGTCGCGGTGCCGCCGTCGCTGGTCACCGGCGAGCCCATCAGCAAAGTGCTGCTTGCCGCGTTGTCGCTGCAATCCGGCGTCAAGGTGACGGCAGTGCATCAGCCCCGGGAGCAGCGCCGCATCTGGCTGGAGATGGCGCAGACCAATGCGGATCTGCAACTGGCCCGCCTGCTGGCAGAAGAAGGCTCGCAGCAGGCGCGTACCCGCGCCCTGGCCGATGCGCTGGATCTGGCACTGGACTGTCTGGATGAGCTTCGCGTGGAGTGCTTTGACATTTCGCACACGGCAGGCGAGTCCACGCAGGCATCGTGCGTGGTGTTCCATCACCACAAAATGCAAAACGCCGAGTACCGTCGCTACAACATTGATGGCATCACGCCGGGGGACGATTACGCCGCCATGCACCAGGTGCTGATGCGCCGCTACGGCAAGCTGGCTGAGGCGTTGAAGGAGGCCAAGACCACAGGCCAAGTGTCGGCAGGCACGGGCCGCTTGCCTGATCTGGTGCTGGTGGACGGCGGCAAAGGCCAGGTGGCGCAGGCGCGCGAGGTGTTTGAGACGCTGGGGCTGGATGTGTCGCTGATCGTCGGCGTTGAAAAAGGCGAGGGCCGCAAAGTGGGCCTGGAAGAACTGGTGTTTGCCGATGGCCGCGACAAAGTGTATCTGGGCAAAGACTCTGCCGCCTTGATGCTGGTGGCGCAAATTAGGGACGAAGCGCACCGCTTCGCCATCACCGGCATGCGGGCGGCGCGCGCCAAGGTCCGTACCGGGGGCAGCAGGCTCGAAGACATTCCCGGCATCGGCCCCAAACGCCGCGCGAGTTTGCTGCAGCGCTTCGGCGGCGTGCGCGGTGTGGGGCAGGCGGGGGCAGACGACATTGCCAAGGTGGATGGCATCTCGCGTGAACTGGCTGAAGAGATCTACCGAGCGCTGCACTGAGCGGCCGTAGGACTTCACCGCTGTGATGGCGCGTGGCCATGCCACAATTGCCCCATGTTTTTGACCATTCCCACCATCATGACGTGGACGCGCATCGTCGCCATTCCGCTGATTGTTGGGGTGTTTTACCTGCCGCTGGAGCCCGCCACGCGCAATCTGGTGGCCACCGTGATGTTTGTGGTGTTTGCCTGGACCGACTGGCTTGACGGCTACCTTGCGCGCAAGCTCAACCAGACCTCATCTTTTGGTGCGTTTCTGGACCCGGTGGCCGACAAGTTTTTGGTGTGTGCCTGCGTGCTGGTACTGGTGCACCTGCAGCGCGCCGACGTGTTCGTGGCGCTCATCATCATTGGCCGCGAGATCGCCATTTCGGCCTTGCGTGAATGGATGGCCCAGATTGGCGCCGCCAAAAGCGTTGCGGTGCACATGATCGGCAAGCTCAAGACGGTGGGGCAAATGGTGGCCATACCGTTTTTGCTGTACGACGGGGTTTTGTTCGGGCTGATCAACACGCGTGTGTGGGGCACCTGGCTGATCTGGATTGCGGCAGTACTGACGATCTGGTCCATGGTGTACTACCTGCAAAAAGCGCTGCCGGAGATCAGGGCGCGGGTCAAAAAGTGATGTCAGTGGAAGTGACGCCAGAGTGAATGCAAGCGGGGAGGGGAAGGGCGCTGACAGCGTGTGGATCAAGGCCATGCCCGTCGTGTTTGTGCTGATCTGGAGCACTGGCTTCATCGTGGCACGGTTCGGCATGCCGCAGTCGCCGCCGATGAAGTTTCTGGCTGTGCGCTATGCGCTGTCGATCCTGTGCTTTGCTCCCTGGATTGTCTTTGCCAGAGTGCCCTGGCCAACTGACCGGGGGCAGTGGCGACATCTGGCCGTGACTGGCGTGTTGATGCACGCCTGCTATCTTGGCGGCGTGTGGGCTGCCGTGAAGGCCGGCATGGGTTCGGGCCTGGTGGCGCTGATCGTTGGCCTGCAGCCGGTGCTGACTGCCTTCTGGTTGACGTCCCGTGGCGGACGCATTGCCAGGCGGCAATGGTTGGGGT
>JAYVNK010000204.1:0-4954 GCA_043758475.1 Comamonadaceae bacterium
CGTGATTGATGTCTGCAATAGCGACCTTGGCACCCTCGGCCGCCAGCAATTGCGCACAGGCTTTGCCAATGCCACTGTCGCCACCGGTGATGACGGCGACACGTCCTTTAAAGCGCTCCTGGTTTTGACTTGAACTCATGGCTTGGCTCTGTATTTGCACTCAGCCCTGTGAAAGGATGTGCACCTTGCGCGACGCAACGAGATCCTTGGTGTTGGCGCTATAAGTGGCAACATGGGGAGCGATGGCGTGGTCCGCCAGGGCTTGCATGCTTTCCCATTTCTCAATAACCACGAGCGTATCGGGGCCCAATTTGTCCTGAAAACCCGGCGCGTTTTGTGCATCGACGACGGCACCATACTCAATGCAGCCCTTTTCTGCCAGGACGGCGGGAACGTTGGCATTGAAGTGGGCCAGTATCTGGTCACGCATACCTGGTTTGGCTGAAATCACGGCTAGTACATTGATCATGCTTGTGTCTCCGGTAAAAAAAATGAAATTAAAAAAGTTGAAGCTAAAAAGTTGAAGTCATTCGGCTGCTTTGGCCAAAGCAGCAAGGATTTCCTGACTGTGTTCGCCAAGTTCTGGCGCTGGACGTTCAAGCGGAAAATTTTTGGCATCAAACAATATGGGTTGCCGGACAAAGGTTTGCTTTTTGGGGCCAACACCGTGGGCCACGATCTCCCGCAAGACCAGCTGCGGCTCCTTGAGAACATCATTGGCTTCGATCACGGGGCCAAAAGCGATGCCCCGTTTTTCCAGCTCGGCATACAGATCGGCGACCGCCCATTTGGCCAAGGCCTTGCGCAGGACCGGATCAATTTCATTCACCCGGCGGCTGCGCTGATCTTCATTCAGGTGTTCGTATTGCGCCAAACCCAGCATTTGGCACAGGGAAACCCACATCGGATCCTCCCCGGCAATGCTCAATGTAATTTGACGCTCATCGCGTGTCAGAAAAATCCCATAGCCAGGATCCAGCGGGGGCAAATCGCGCAATGGCAACTGGTTGGCGGGTGGCACCAGAAAAGGCGTCATCCAGCTGACCAAAGCGTCCATCATCGAGACATCCAGCGTGCTGCCGGCCTTGTTCTGTGACCGCGAAAACAGGGCTGTGACGATCCCGAAAGCCGCGAACATGCCCGATGCAATATCCGCCATGGGCAGAGCAGGCACCGAGCTGCGGCTCTCTTGCCCGATGGGCACTTTCAGCATACCGACAGCCGCTTGAATGCTCAAATCATGGCCAGCGACGCCCGACAGCGGGCCTTGCTGGCCAAACGATGAAATGGAGGTGTATATCAAGCTGGGTTTGCGCTGGCGCAGAGCGGTCGCATCCAGATTCAGGCGCTGCATCACACCGGGCCTGAAGCCTTCAATCACAACGTCTGCCGTGTCCACCAATTGCAGGAAAACGTTTTTGTCAGCTGGATTTTTCAGATTCAAAACGATGGATCGCTTGTTCCTGTTCAGGGAGGCAAACAAACCCGCAAACCGGCGCGATGGGTCGCCGGTTCCTGGGCGCTCAACCAGGATCACGTCAGCCCCCAAGTCAGCAAGCAACATCGTTGCATAAGGCCCGGGATATTGTTCAGCAAGGCTTAGAACCCGAATGCCGGATAGCGGCGGAGACGTCATGAAGAAGGCCTTTCTTGTCAGAATTTTTACCTACTCATGAGTTTACTCTTAATATTAACGATGCAAATCGGGCTTGCAAGACGCTTTCATGACGCTTTCATGACGCTTAAGGCGTGGTCCCATGAGCAGCACTCTTGGACACGACAGCCAAAGCGAATTTTTCTCCAGGGATGGCACCATCAAGAAGCGAGCCGTGGGCTCGACCTCATCACAACACAAGTATGAGAGCGTTACTGGCGGCTTGAATGGTGTAAGAATCGGGCAGTGTGTTCGACGCATGAGTTGGACACATTCACTTAAACTTTTTCCGGATTCTCAATGCCCCGCCAACCGGTTCCCCAGCCCAACCTCCCCCAGTCCAGCCCTCTTCATTCCAGGTTCTGCCAATTCAACATCTCGCGCCGCGAGGGCCTTACGCTGCTGGGTGCCAGCCTGGTCGGTGGCGCGTCATGGGCGCAAACCGGCACGCCCTGGGCCACCATCGAAGCCAAAGCCCGTGGCCAAAAGGTCTTCATGAACGCCTGGGGCGGCAGCGAACGCACCAATGCCTACCTTCAATGGGCGGCCGGCGAAGTGAGCCGCCGCTACGGCGTACAGGTGGAGCACGTGAAGCTGACCGACACGGCCGAGGCGGTGAAGCGTGTGCGTAGCGAGAAAGCCGCAGGCAAGCTGACCGGGGGCAGCGTGGACGTGGTGTGGATCAACGGCGAAAACTTCTTGACCATGAAACGCGAGAGCCTGCTGTTTGGCCCGTTTGCCGAGAGCCTGCCGAGCTTTCAGTATGTGGATGTGGTGGGCAAGCCGACCACGCGCTCGGATTTTTCTGAGCCCGTGGAAGGCTTGGAAGCGCCTTGGGGCATGGCCCAGTTCACGATGTATGCCGACCGCAAGCGTGTGCCCAACGCACCGCGCAGCATGGCCGCGCTGGCCGACTTTGCCCGCGCCAACCCGGGCCGCGTGACCTATCCGCGCCCGCCAGCTTTCATCGGCACCACCTTCCTGAAACAGGCCTTGCTGGAGCTCAATACCGACCGCAGCGCGCTGTACAAGCCCTACACGCCCGACGCGCTTGCCCGCACCAGCGCGCCGCTGTGGGCCTACCTGGACGCGCTGCACCCGCACCTGTGGCGCGGGGGCAAGCAGTTCCCGCAGACGCCCGCCGCCATCCGCCAGATGATGGCCGACGGCGAGCTGATGGTCACCCTCACCTTCAACCCCAACGAAGCCGCCAACGAGATCGTCGCCAAGCGCCAGGCCGACAGCGTGTACGCCTGGCAGATGGCGGGCGGCTCGGTCGGCAACACGCACTTTCTGGCCATCCCGTTCAACACCGGCGTGGCCGAAGGCGCACAGGTGCTCGTCAACTTCATGCTGTCCCCCGAGGCGCAGGCGCGCAAGGCAGACATTTCAATTTGGGGCGACCCCACCGTGCTGGCGATGGACAAGCTGCCTGCGGCTGACCGCGCCCGGTTTGGCGCCAAGCCTTTGGCGGGTCAAGTCGACAGCCCGGTGCCCGTGATTCTGGAGCCGCACGGCAGTTGGGTCGACCCGCTGGAGCGTGAATGGCTCAAGCGCTACGGGCAGTAGATGCATCAAGCGCAAGAAGGGCGCGGCAATCCATCGCGCTGCCGGTGCTGCTGGCGTTGCTGATTGCCACGCCTGTTTTGGGAGCGGTCTGGTCAGCCATCGCAGAAGCACTGGACCCGCAGGCCTGGGGTCTGGTACGCGACGACTCGCAATTGCCCCGTGCGCTGTCCATGACGCTGTGGACCGGGTTGGCTGCCACTGGCATCTCAATCGCGCTGTCAGCCTGGCTGCTGTCACGCAGCTTTCCCGGCCCGCTGTGGGCGCGCACCGTTAAGGCGCTGCCCGCCATGCTGGCCGTGCCGCATGCGGCGTTTGCCATCGGTCTCGCATTTTTGATAGCTCCCAGCGGCTGGCTGCTGCGCGCGTTCTCGCCGTGGGCCACGGGTTTTGACGCACCGCCGCCGTGGGCCACCACGCAAGACCCCTGGGGCCTGGGATTGATCGCCGTTCTGGTGGCCAAGGAAGTGCCGTTTTTACTGTGGGCCGCTGCCACACAACTGCAACGGGCTGACACGGCCGCACGCTGGTCGCGTGAACTGGACGTGGCGCGCAGCATGGGCTATGCGCCGCGCACCGCCTGGTGGCGGGTGCTGTGGCCGCAGCTGTGGCCGCGCTTGGCCGGCCCCATGCTGGCGGTGCTGGCCTACAGCCTGACGGTGGTGGACATGGCGCTGGTAATCGGCCCCACTTCACCGCCCACCCTGGCCGTGCTGGCCTGGCAGTGGCTGCTGGATGCCGATGCCAGCATCAACGCGCAAGGGGCTGCTGCCGCCTGGCTGCTGGGGGGTGTGGTGGCGCTGTTGGCAGGGGTGCTGTGGACGTTGCGCGGCTTGCTTCGCAGACGGGGCAGGTGGGTGAGTGGCGAAAGAGGGCAACGCGCCACAATTCACACCCATGGCAAAGCTACTCTGCGCGTCGGCACCGGCCCGGTGTCCATGCGCATGCGCGCGGCTTTGAGCAACATCGCCACAAACTATCCGTGGGTGGCAATGGCCGCGCTTTACCTCGCCGTGATGCTGGCGCTGGCGGCGGGCAGTGTGTCGGGCGTATGGCCGTTTCCGCGCCTGTGGCCGGAGTCTCTCAGTCTGCAAGGCTGGCAATCCGCCTTCACCAGCGCTTCAACGCTTTGGACCACGGCGGCACTGGCAGCCATCAGCAGCATCACCGCGCTGGCCTGGTCCGTGGCCTGGCTTGAATGCGCGCCGCCCACGTGGGACGCCCATCTGCGCCGCCTGATCTACCTGCCGCTGGTACTGCCTTCGGTGCTGTGGGTGGTGGGCCTGCACCGCCTGTGCCTGGCGTGGGGCATTGACGCGCGCTGGCCGGGCCTGTGGCTGGTGCACAGCTTGGCCGCCGCGCCCTATGTGCTGATTGCGCTGAGCCCGGCTTACCTGGGGTTTGATGCGCGCTATGGGCAAATTGCCGCCTCGCTGCAAAAAAGCCGTGTGACGTTTTTGCTACGCATCAAATGGCCGCTGCTCAAGGCATCGCTGTGGGGCGCGCTGGCCGTCGGCTTTGCTGTGAGCGTGGCGCAATATCTGCCCACGCTGTTTGTGGGTGCGGGCCGTTTTGCCACGGTGACCACTGAGGCTGTGACGCTGGCCAGCGGCGCGCAGCGGTCCCTG
Source organism: Comamonadaceae bacterium (assembly GCA_043758475.1). Taxonomy (GTDB): domain Bacteria; phylum Pseudomonadota; class Gammaproteobacteria; order Burkholderiales; family Burkholderiaceae_C; genus JANYCG01. The sequence goes on from JAYVNK010000204.1 coordinate 4,849, forward strand.
ACTGCCGCCTATGCCTGGCTGCAGTGGCTGCTGCCTGCGCTGATGTTTGGCGTGGCCGCCTGGCTGGGACGGCCACGGCGCTTTGCCAAGGCGGTGCCGAGCGCCG
>JAYVNK010000205.1:0-4947 GCA_043758475.1 Comamonadaceae bacterium
CACCATAGCGCCAATCTGGCCATTTTGGCACTCGCAGACGGCACGGTCTACCACGGCAATTCCATCGGCCGAGCAGGCTCGACTGTGGGTGAAGTTGTGTTCAACACCGCCATGACGGGCTATCAGGAAATCCTGACCGACCCCAGCTATTGCCAGCAGATCGTCACCCTCACTTACCCGCACATCGGTAACTGCGGCGTCAACCCGCAAGACGCCGAAGCGCGCAAGGTCTTCGCCGCCGGTCTCATCATCAAGGACTTGCCGCTGGTGGCATCCAGCTTCCGCCAGACGATGACTTTGAGCGACTACCTCGTGCGCGAGGGCGCCGTCGCCATTGCCAACATCGACACCCGCCAGCTCACGCGCCAGTTGCGCACGCACGGCGCGCAGAACGGCTGCATCATGGCGCTGGCTGCCGGTCAGGCTGTGACGCCTGCGGTGATTGCGCAGGCCATTGCGGCTGCGAAAGCCGCGCCCAGCATGTCCGGGCTTGATCTGGCAAAGGTCGTCTCCATTGACGCGGCTTACGACTGGACGCAAACCGAGTGGCAGCTTGCCAATTCCGTGTCGAACGGCAAGCCGGGCTTTGGCACGCAACAGGCACCGAAATTCCACGTTGTGGCGTATGACTTTGGCGTCAAGTACAACATCCTTCGCATGCTCGCAGAACGCGGCTGCAAAGTCACCGTGGTACCCGCGCAAACGTCGGCCAAAGACGCACTGGCGCTCAAGCCCGACGGCATCTTCCTCTCCAACGGCCCCGGCGACCCCGAGCCCTGCGATTACGCCATTGCCGCCACGCGCGAGCTGATCGAATCTGGCATCCCCACCTTCGGCATCTGCCTGGGCCACCAGATCATGGCACTGGCCAGTGGTGCCAAGACATTCAAGATGAAATTCGGCCACCACGGGGCCAACCACCCGGTGAAAGACCTGGACACAGGCCGCGTCAGCATCACCAGCCAGAACCACGGTTTTGCAGTCGATGAGAAAAGCCTGCCAGCCACTTTGCGCGCCACCCACATCAGCCTGTTTGACGGCACGTTGCAAGGCTTGGCCCGTACCGACAAGCCCGCATTCTGCTTCCAGGGCCATCCGGAAGCGTCGCCGGGGCCGCATGATATTGCTTACCTTTTTGATCGCTTCGTCAAGTTGATGGAGAAGCCGCGTGACTAGCAAGTCTCTAAAGTCGTCCGCATCGGTTCCTGGTCGCGCCGTGGCCGATGTCGGATCCGTGATTGAAGCCCAGGTGCTTGTCATTCGGGGTCACCGGGTGTTGCTCGCGCAGCAGTTGGCGGCCCTGTACAGCGTTGAAACCAAGGTGCTCAATCAAGCAGTGCAGCGCAATCTTGATCGCTTCCCGCACGACTTCATGTTCCGTTTGGAGCGTGAAGATTTAGCCGCTCTAAGGTCACAAACTGTGACCTTAAACGCGCAAGTGCTTGAATCAAAAGAATTTTTAGTCGCAGCAGGATTGACAGGCACGCGTGGTGGCAATGCAAAATACACCTCCTATGCCTTCACCGAGCAAGGCGTCGCGATGCTCTCCAGCATTCTCAAAAGCGAACGCGCGATTGCCGTCAACATCGAAATCATGCGCACTTTCGTCAAGCTGCGCAGCATGCTGAGTGAGCACTCAGACCTCAAACGCAAGCTCAACTCGCTCGAAAAGAAATACGACGACAACTTCAAAATGGTGTTTGATGCCATTCACCAAATGATGGATGAACCCGGGCCAGGCGCGTATGGGCGCAGGCGAATCGGCTTCATCAAGGATCGCAAAGAAAAGTAAGAAATGCCAAAACGCACCGACATCAAATCCATCCTCATCATCGGCGCAGGCCCGATCATCATCGGCCAGGCTTGCGAGTTCGACTACTCGGGCGTGCAGGCCTGCAAGGCGCTGCGCGAAGAGGGCTACAAGGTCATACTGATCAACAGCAACCCCGCGACGATCATGACCGACCCGGCCACGGCGGATGTGACTTACATCGAGCCCATCACCTGGCAGACCGTCGAGAAAATCATCGCCAAAGAAAAGCCTGATGCAATTTTGCCGACCATGGGCGGCCAGACGGCGCTGAACTGCGCGTTGGACCTCTGGCACAACGGCGTGCTGGACAAATACAAGGGGGCCGCCACCGGCAAAGCGATAGAGCTGATTGGTGCAACGCCCGAGGCGATTGACAAGGCTGAAGACCGCCTCAAGTTCAAGGACGCGATGACCAAAATCGGTTTGGGCTCAGCCAGCTCCGGCATTGCGCACAGCATGAGCGACGCCTGGACAGTGCAAAAAACCCTTGGCTTTCCCACGGTGATTCGCCCCAGCTTCACCTTGGGCGGCACGGGCGGTGGCATTGCCTACAACGCCGAAGAATTTGAGACCATCTGCAAGCGCGGGCTGGAAGCCTCCCCTACAAACGAGCTGCTGATTGAAGAGTCGCTCTTGGGCTGGAAAGAGTTTGAGATGGAAGTGGTGCGCGACAAGGCCGACAACTGCATCATCGTCTGCTCCATCGAAAACCTCGACCCCATGGGCGTGCACACGGGCGACTCCATCACCGTCGCCCCGGCGCAGACGCTCACCGACAAGGAATATCAGATTCTGCGCAATGCCTCGCTGGCGGTGCTGCGTGAGATTGGCGTGGACACCGGTGGCTCAAACGTGCAGTTCGCCATCAACCCGGTCGATGGCCGCATGGTCGTGATCGAGATGAACCCGCGTGTGTCGCGATCCTCCGCACTTGCCTCCAAGGCAACGGGTTTTCCGATTGCCAAGGTCGCGGCCAAGCTGGCCTGCGGCTACACGCTGGATGAGCTGCGCAACGAGATCACTGGGGGGGCCACGCCTGCCAGCTTCGAGCCCAGCATTGACTACGTGGTCACCAAGATTCCGCGCTTCGCATTCGAGAAATTCCCCACTGCCGACAGCCGTTTGACGACCCAGATGAAGTCTGTGGGCGAGGTGATGGCCATGGGCCGCACCTTTCAGGAATCGTTTCAGAAGGCGCTGCGTGGCCTCGAAGTGGGCGTGGACGGCATGAACGAGAAGACGCAGGACCGCGAGGTGCTTGAGAAAGAATTGGGCGCGCCCGGCCCCGAGCGAATCTGGTACGTGGGCGATGCGTTTGCCTTGGGCATGAGCGTGGATGAAGTTTTTGCGCTCACCAAAATCGACCCATGGTTTCTGGTGCAGATTGAGCAGATCGTCAAGATTGAGCTGGAGCTGGAAACCAAATCTCTCGACGATATTGACGGGCCAACCTTGCGCGCGCTCAAGCAAAAAGGCTTCTCGGACCGCCGCCTGGCGCGCCAGCTCAAGACGAGCGACACGGCGATTCGCAACAAGCGCCGCGCCCTGGGTGTGCGCCCGGTCTACAAACGCGTGGACACCTGCGCTGCGGAATTCGCCACCAACACCGCCTACCTGTACTCAACCTACGAAGCCGAAGGCTCCGAGTGCGAGGCGCAGCCCACAGACAAGAAAAAAATCATGGTGCTGGGCGGTGGCCCCAACCGCATTGGCCAAGGCATCGAGTTTGACTACTGCTGCGTTCATGCGGCGCTGGCCATGCGCGAAGACGGATACGAGACCATCATGGTCAACTGCAACCCCGAGACCGTGTCGACCGACTACGACACCAGCGACCGGCTGTACTTTGAGCCGCTTACATTGGAAGACGTGCTCGAAATCGTGGACAAGGAAAAACCTCTGGGCGTGATCGTTCAATACGGCGGCCAGACGCCTTTGAAACTCGCTCTTGACCTGGAAGCCAACGGCGTGCCCATCATCGGCACCACGCCCGACATGATCGACGCTGCCGAAGACCGCGAGCGCTTCCAGAAGCTGCTGCACGAGTTGAAACTGCGCCAGCCGCCCAACGCCACGGCCCGTACCGAGCCCGAAGCGCTGGAGAAAGCCGCTGCCCTGGGCTACCCGCTGGTGGTGCGCCCCAGCTACGTGCTGGGTGGCCGCGCCATGGAAATCGTGCATGAGCAGCGCGACCTGGAACGGTATATTGACGAACGACACGTGACCACGCGTCGTGTGCGCGAGGCCTCCGGTGGCAAGTTTGAATCCCCGCTGCTGCTGGACCGGTTTCTAAACGACGCGATTGAGTGCGATGTGGACGCCATCTGCGATGGCCAGCGCGTGTTCATCGGCGGGGTGATGGAGCACATTGAGCAGGCTGGCGTGCACAGCGGCGACTCCGCATGCTCACTTCCTCCCTATTCTCTCTCTGACGCAACCATTGCTGAGCTCAAGGTGCAAACTGCCGCCATGGCCAAGGGCCTGAACGTGGTGGGCCTGATGAATGTGCAGTTTGCCATCCAGCAAGTTGACGGCAAAGACGTCATCTTTGTGCTGGAGGTCAACCCACGTGCCTCACGCACCGTGCCTTTTGTGAGCAAGGCCACCGGCATCCAACTGGCGAAGGTGGCTGCGCGTTGCATGGCAGGGCAGTCGCTGGACTCCCAAGGCATCCTGCACGAAGTCAAGCCGCCGTATTTCAGCGTCAAGGAAGCAGTGTTCCCGTTTGTCAAGTTCCCCGGTGTCGATACGATTTTGGGGCCAGAGATGAAGTCCACCGGCGAAGTGATGGGCGTGGGCAAAACCTTTGGCGAGGCTTTCGTAAAGTCGCAACTCGGGGCGGGCACCAAACTGCCCAGGCCGTTCAAGGCCTCGGGCGAGTCCGCAGGCAAGGTGTTCATCTCCGTCAAGCAGAGCGACAAACCGCGCGCGGTTGAGATCGCGCGCGCGCTGGCCGCCATGAAGTTTGAGCTGATCGCCACCAAAGGCACGGCGGCGGCGATTGCTGCTGCAGGCATTGCCTGCGCCGTGGTCAATAAGGTCACCGAAGGCCGTCCGCACATTGTGGACATGATCAAGAACAACGAAATTGCGCTGGTCGTCAACACCGTTGAAGAGCGCCGCAACGCGATTGC
>JAYVNK010000206.1:0-4935 GCA_043758475.1 Comamonadaceae bacterium
TGATGCCGGTCAGATGCAGGTTGTAGGGGCAAGGTTTGAGCGGGCAACTGTTTCAATTGTTTGAGAATCAGGCAATGAACGCGCTGCTGGCCCACCACCTTGCCGATATTGCCGAGTTGTGCAAACGGTACGGTGCGGTCAAGCGTCAACTGGAAATTTTTGATTGATTTCCTTCGCATGGTTCACGATAGACACCAAATCATTGCGTTTAATATCGACCGGATCGTTCCATTTTTCGCTAGTACGTGCGGTGGCGCACAGACGGGCATCGCAGGGCCGTAGATGCTTGCCACAACATATGGAGAACCCTGTGAAACACAAAACGCTCAAATCACTGAAGTCAATTTGCCTGATTCCGTTCGCCACTTTTTGCTTTACCTTGGCAGCACAGGCGCAATCCCCGCCTGCACTTGCCACCATGCCGCACGGCCAGACGCAAAAGAGCATGATGGGGATGGACGGCATGAATAAAATGACCATGTCGGGCGACATCGACAAAGACTTTGCCATGATGATGAAGATTCACCACCAGTAGGCTGTTGACATGTCTGAAATGGAAATTGCGCACGGCAAATCACCCGCCATGAAGGGCATGGCCAAGCAGATCATTGCCGCGCAGAAGAAGGAGATAGTCAAATTTGACCAGTTCATTGCCAGGCAGAAATAGTAAAAAATAATATGGCTTTCAAACCCAACTTGCCCTCCAAAGAGGCTGCATTGCCACTGAAAGACCCGGTGTGCGGAATGAAGGTCACGCCGCAATCACCGAATACGCTACAGCACGAAGGCAAGCCTATCTACTTTTGCAGCGCGGGCTGCAAAGGCAAGTTTGCGGCCAACCCGGCCAAGTATCTGGTTCCCGTCTCGGACACCGGCAGCCCAGCACCCGCACCCGCAATGTTCGAGCCCGTGGCTGCTGGTGCCATCTACACCTGCCCGATGCACCCTGAGGTGCAGCAGGACAAGCCCGGTGACTGCCCCAAGTGCGGCATGGCGCTGGAGCCAGAAATGCCCACGCTGGATGAGGGTGAAAGCCCTGAGCTGACGGACTTCAAGCGCCGCTTTGTCTGGACGCTGCCTCTGACCATCGTTGTTACCGTGCTCGCCATGGCTGGCCATCGATTGCAATGGTTCGAGATGGCAACGCAGAGCTGGATTGAACTGGTGCTGACCTTGCCCATCGTGCTCTGGGCAGGCTGGCCGTTTTTCGTGCGCGGCGCGCAGTCCGTCGTGAACCGCAGCCCCAACATGTGGACGTTGATTGGCCTGGGAACGTTTGCCGCCTTTGTCTACAGTGTTGTCGCCACCGTGGCTCCCGGCGTGTTTCCTGGGTCTTTCCTGTCGATGGGACGCGTATCCGTCTACTTTGAGGCAGCGGCAGTCATCATCTCATTGACGCTGCTGGGCCAGATTCTGGAACTGAAGGCGCGTTCGCAAACCTCCGCTGCCATCAAATCCCTGCTGGGCCTGGCACCCAAGACGGCGCGGCGCATCAATGCCGATGGCGCAGAGGAAGACGTGCCGCTCACGCACGTGCATGTAGGCGACCTGCTGCGGATTCGCCCCGGTGAAAAGGTGCCGGTCGATGGCGTGGTGACAGAGGGCAGCAGCGCGGTGGATGAATCCATGCTCACGGGCGAGCCGATGCCGGTCACCAAACGTGTCGGCGACAAAGTCATAGGCGCGACCATGAACACCAGCGGCGCGCTGGTGATGCGCTCAGAAAAAGTGGGCTCGCAGACGGTGCTGTCCAGCATCGTGCAGATGGTGGTACAAGCCCAAAGGTCCCGTGCGCCGATGCAGCGCATGGCAGACCAGGTGGCTGGTTATTTTGTAGTCACCGTGGTCGGCATTGCCTTGCTGACGTTCGTGGTTTGGGGGATTTGGGGGCCGGATCCCCGTTGGGTCTACGGGCTGATCAACGCGGTGGCAGTGCTAATCATCGCCTGCCCCTGTGCGCTGGGTCTGGCCACGCCGATGTCAATCATGGTCGCCACCGGCAAGGCTGCAACGCAGGGCGTGCTGTTTCGTGATGCGGCAGCGATTGAAAACTTCCGCAAGGTGGACACCCTGATCGTGGACAAGACCGGCACGCTGACTGAAGGGAAACCCAAATTTGACAGCGTTGTGGCGTCACCGGGCTACACCGAAGACGAAGTTTTGCGCATGGCCGCCAGCCTCGACCAGGGTAGCGAGCATCCCCTGGCGCACGCCATCGTGGCAGCCGCGCGCGAGCGGAGCCTTGCGTTGGACAAGGCTGAAGGTTTTGAGTCCGGCACCGGCATCGGTGTGCGCGGCACGGTGGCAGGCAAACAGGTCGCACTGGGCAACACCGGGCTGATGTCGCAACTCAACGTAGCGGTCGATGCCCTCAAGGCCCAGGCCGAGGCCTTGCGCGCCACTGGAGCCAGCGTCATGTTCCTCGCAGTGAACGGCCAGAGCGCTGGTCTGCTGGCGGTGTCCGACCCGATCAAGGCCAGTACGGCAGAGGCCCTGGCCTCACTGAAAGCGGCAGGGATACGCGTGATCATGGCCACCGGTGACGGCCTGACAACGGCGAGAGCGGTTGCGGCCAAGCTGGGCATCGACGAGGTTCATGGCGAGTTCAAACCAGCAGACAAGCTGGCGCTGGTGGACAAACTGCAACGCGAAGGCCGCATTGTCGCCATGGCTGGTGATGGCATCAACGACGCCCCCGCACTGGCCAAGGCCGACGTGGGCGTGGCGATGGGCACCGGCACTGACGTGGCGATGAACAGCGCGCAGGTGACGCTGGTTAAAGGCGATCTGCGCGGCATTGCCGTGGCGCGGGAAATATCGCAGCAAACCATCGCCAACATGAAGCAGAACCTGGGCTTCGCCTTCGTCTACAACTCGCTGGGCGTGCCTCTGGCGGCTGGTGTGTTGTTTCCGTTCACAGGGTGGCTGCTGTCGCCGATGATTGCGGCGCTGGCGATGAGTTTGAGCTCGGTGTCGGTCATCACCAACGCGCTGCGGTTGCGCAGCGTGAAGCACCTCAAGGTTTGAGTCCCCATGGTCAACGGGCCGTACCCCCGTCATCACCGCAGTGAGGTTGATGTCGCCGCCAGCGCACACAGCCTCTTTGCGCTTCTGGACGACCACAGCCGGCTGGCCAGCCACATGGAAAAATCGTCGTTGATGACGGCGGGTTCCACGATGAAGGTCGAGACAGACGCATTGCATGGGCAGGCGGTTGGCTCGGTCATTCGTGTCACCGGGCGTGTGCAGGGAATGAACTTGGCCGACGAAGAAGTCGTCAATGAAAGACAACCTCCTTTTCACAAGACTTGGGAGACCCGTAGCGAACCGCGATTGCTGGTCATCGGCTCCTACCGGATGGGTTTCACAATCGGTCCAAGCGGAATTCACTCGCGTTTGGCGGCATCCATAGACTACCGGCTTCCACCGCACGGTTTCTCCCGTTGGCTCGGACACTTGTTCGCTTGGTCCTACGCAGCCTGGTGCACCCGACGCATGGCCGACGATGCAATGGCAGCATTTGGCGGGGGTGCAGCGTGAACCGATGTCACCACTGGCATGACCAATTGTCAAAAAAACGGCAATTTCCGGCGTTTAAGGCAATTCATATTTCGATATTGCATGTAGTCAGGCCTCGCCATCCGAGTGCACGCGCTTGTCTGGCGCGGCATTTTCCCGCAGATAGCACAGTAGGCCGACGAGCCATAGCAGCGCAGGAAGCAACAACAGCCAGCGGAAATTCGAATGCAGCAGAAAGTTCGTTGCGCTCATCAGAGCCACGCTGGCAGCACCGACCACCAACATGGTTACGAACGTTCCGGGCTCGCGCCTTGAGAGAAAACGCCGTGCCAAGAATGTGGTCACCGCGCCGACGGCGATCATGAAGCCGCCCATGACGGTAAACACATGACTGAGCCAACGCTCCAGGCCGGGTATCGCTGTCCGGATGGCTTCAAGCGAGTTTCCAATGAAAGCCGGATCTTCCGGCAACAACGCTGGGCGCAAGAACAGGAAGTACAGGCCCAATGCAATGAGCCAGAGGCCGGAGACAAAAAACACCCTGCCCGAGGGTTGCATAGGCCTGGGCCTTAGCTCCACGGTGCTGCCGCTTCCCGTTTTTGCCAGCTGTTCGGCCGTATCAGCTCGCGCTGCCGGGCGCGCCTTGGCGCGATAGCCAAGCCCGGCGATCACAAGTTCGACCTGGGCGGCTATCACTCGGTCGGGATCAACCACTAAGGTTGCAACCCCAGGCTGCAAAGTCACTTCGGCGTGGCTAACGCCGTCGAGCTTGCTGAGCGCGCGCTGCACACTGCCAGTGCAGCCACCGCAAATCATGCCGGTGACATCAAAATTGAGGGTTTGCATAGTGGGTTCTCTTTGTGGTGAGAAATCAAGCGTTGACATGGTTCCTCTTTGGCGTGGACGACTGCCATCCGTCAGACAGTCGAAGCTTGTTTCTGCCATGACGGAAAAAAACCGGGCGTGCGTGTTGCGTAAGCTTCAAATTTAGCCCCGAATTGTGCTTCACTCGTTGCTCCATAGTGCATCCGTTCTCCCGTGGGTGCAGGTGGCCAATAAGGCAGATGCCTTAGCGGGTTGAAAGCAGTTTTTCGCCACAACTGCTTCCACTTTAGGGGCCTGCGTGCAATCTGCCTTGATTTGGATCAACCCAAACGCCAATGAGTAGAAAATGAACGGAGGGGCTCTGGCTGAAAATGTCAGTTGACCTAAATCAATTCAACTTCCAAACATGCCGCTAAAGTCGAACAAGGCTTACAAAACCCCGAGCCCAGGCGTCCGGCATGCACTCCCAACACTATAGATTTGACAATATGAACCACTGCTGTCCGGTCAACGTGACCGCAAAGCGCAGGACAACCAATACTGGTGCGGCTTTACGAGCGGTTTTGTTTGGTGCCGATTTGAAATCGGATG
>JAYVNK010000207.1:0-4928 GCA_043758475.1 Comamonadaceae bacterium
CTGACCACCATTTTGGGCACGCTGCTGGGCGTGGGGCGCTTCTCACGCAACGCGCTGGTGCGCGGCCTGTGCTACGCCTATGTTGAATTTTTTCGCAACGTGCCGGTGCTTCTGCAACTGCTGATGTGGTACCTGCTGTTTACCGAGGTGCTGCCCGCTGCGCAGGACGCCTGGACGCTCGGTCCGCTGTTCCTGAGCAAGGGTGGTTTGAGCTTTCCAATTCCGGTGTGGGCGACGGGGCATTTGTGGGCGCTCTTGGGGATGATCGCCGGCGTGGTGGTCGCGTTGATCTACCGCCGCTGGGCCTTCAAGCAGTTTGAGGCTACTGGCAAATTGAGCAGCATGTTTTGGGTGCCCGTGGCCATTGTGCTACTGCTGGGAGTGGTGGGCTGGCTGGCTGGCGGCGCGCCTTCGCAGTTCAATTCCCCAACCCAAGGGGATTTCTCAATTGAAAACGGCGGCTCCCTGACGCCCGAGTTCCTGTCGGTGCTGATTGGGCTTACCGTTTACACCGCTGCCTTTGTGGCCGAGGTGGTTCGCGCCGGCATCCAGTCTGTCGCGCGCGGCCAGGGTGAAGCGGCTGCGGCTCTCGGACTTGCCCAGGGTCAGACCATGCAGCTCGTCATGCTGCCGCAGGCTTTGCGCGTGATCATCCCGCCCATGACCAACCAGTTTTTAAACCTGACCAAGAACTCGTCATTGGCGGTGGCCATTGGCTACCCCGACGTGGTGTCAATTGCCAACACCGCGCTCAACCAGACCGGCCGTGCGGTGGAATGCATCGCCATCGTGATGCTGGTGTACTTGACCACCTCCTTGGCGACCTCGCTGCTGATGAACTGGTACAACACCCGCTCGGCCATCAAGGAGCGCTGATCATGACATCCAGCATGACAACCACAACAAACATGGCTGCACCCACCGCCCTTGTTCCCGTTATGGGCAAAACATTTGCCCCCATCGCGGCCCGCTCTGCCCCGGTCAAGACGGAAGGCCTGGTGGCCTGGGTCCGCATGAACCTGTTCAGCGACGTTTTGACGGGCCTCATGACACTGGTGGTCGGCGGCGCGCTGCTTTACGTGATTCCCCAATTGCTTAGCTGGGCCATATTCCGCGCCAGTTGGCTGCCCAATTTCGAGGCCTGCCGGGTCGATGGCGTGGGTGCCTGCTGGGGCGTGGTCGCCGAGAAGTACCGCATCATCCTGTTTGGCCGTTACCCGTTTGAGGAGCAATGGCGCCCGCTTGTGGCCACTGGCCTCATGCTGGCGCTGCTGGTGGGCAGTTGCACGCGGGCTTTCTGGAAGCCCTGGCTGGTGATTGCCTGGGCCGTGGTGCTCGGGCTGTTTTTCATGCTGATGTATGGCAACCTGCTGGGCCTGAGCAAGGTAGAGACCGACCGCTGGGGTGGCCTGCCACTGACGATTTTGCTGGCCTCGCTGTCGATGGTGATGGCGTTCCCGATTGCCATGGTGGTGGCGCTGGGGCGGCGCTCCAGCCTGCCGGCCATCCGCACCGTCTGCACCATTTATGTTGAGCTGATCCGGGGCGTGCCGCTGATCTCGGTGCTGTTCATGGCCTCGTTCATGTTCCCGCTGTTCATGCCGCAGGGCTTCACCATTGACGTGCTGATTCGCGTGCTGGTGGGCATCACGCTGTTTGCAGCGGCCTATATGGCCGAGGTGATCCGTGGCGGCTTGCAGGCGATACCCAAAGGGCAGATTGAAGCAGCGGCAACCATCGGGCTGTCTTACTGGCAAACCCAGGTCAAGATCGTGCTGCCGCAGGCGCTGGCGATGGTGGTGCCCAGCATCATGAACAACTTCATCGGCCTGTTCAAGGACACGTCCCTGGTGACTATCGTGAGCCTGTACGAGCTGACGGGTGCTCTTTCGCTGGCACTGAATTCCGATGCCAACTGGCGCCCCTTCAAGATAGAAGGCTACCTGTTCATAGCGATGATTTACTTTGCCTTCTGTTTCTCGATGTCCCGCTACAGCATCTGGGTTGAAAAACAGGTCAACAAGGGCAAAGCCCGCTAGTTTTCAGCAACGGCCGCTCTCATTTTTGCAGATCACAAAATTTCAACCAGCGTCAATCCACCATGGCAGAACCCATCATCAAATTTGACAAGCTCAACAAGTGGTACGGCAACAACTTCCACGTGCTGCGCGACATCGACCTGGACATTGCGCAGGGCGAGCGCATCGTGATCTGCGGGCCGTCGGGTTCGGGCAAATCGACGTTGATTCGCTGCATCAACCGGCTCGAAGAACACCAGCAGGGGCATCTGTGGGTGGACGGCGTTGAGCTGACCGACGACGTCAAGGCGATTGACGACGTCCGCAAAAAAGTAGGCATGGTGTTCCAGCAGTTCAACCTGTTTCCGCACCTCACGGTACTGGAAAATTTGACGCTGTCGCCCATGTGGGTCGGCAAGATGCCGAAAAAAGACGCCGAAGAAAAGGCCATGATCCAGCTTAAACGGGTGCGCATTGCCGAGCAGGCCGGCAAGTACCCGCTGCAGCTCTCGGGTGGCCAGCAGCAACGTGTGGCGATTGCGCGCGCTCTTTGCCTCACGCCAAAAATCATGCTGTTTGATGAGCCCACCTCGGCGCTGGACCCGGAGATGATCAAGGAGGTGCTGGACGTGATGGTCGAGATGGCCAGCCACGGCATCACCATGCTGTGCGTCACCCACGAGATGGGTTTTGCCAAAGCCGTGGCCGACCGCGTGATCTTCATGGACCAGGGCCAGATCGTCGAGCAGAACAACCCGCACGACTTTTTCAACAACCCGCAAAACGAACGCAGCAAAGACTTTCTGTCGAAGATACTCGGCCATTGATGGCATAGCCTGCCAGCGTTTCGCCTGTCTTTTTTTGAAAGGGTGCATCGGATGCGCAAACTGTCGGCCTGCAAATCAGTTGTCGCCCTTGTGCTTCTGGCTTGCGCGATGATCGCGCAAGTCGCCCAGGAGGCTCACGCCGCCTACCCCGACAAGCCCGTCAAACTCATCATCGGTTTCCCGGCGGGTGGCCCGCTGGACCAGCATGCGCGGCTGCTTACCGACAAACTGCAGGGCATTCTGGGCCAGCCCATCATCGTGGACTACAAGCCGGGCGCGGGCGGCTCGGTGGCTGCCGAGTCGGTGGCCAAAAGCCCGGCAGATGGCTACACCATCATGCTGGCCAATACCGGCGTGATGGTCATCAACGGCGCGCTTTACACCAAGCTGCCCTACAACACGTTGAAAGATTTCACGCCGCTTGCGCGAACCGCCATGCAGCCGCTGGCCCTGCTGGTGAACAACAGCGTACCCGTCAAAACGCTCAGGGAGTTCATGGATTACGCGCGCCAGAACCCTGGCAAAATCAACTACGGCTCCGCAGGCAACGGCGGCATTTCGCACCTGGTGCCTGAGATGTTCAAGTCGGCCGCCAACCTGTTCATGGTGCACATACCGTACCGTGGCAGCGCGCCGGCTTTCACCGACCTGATCGGCGGGCAGGTTCAGTTCATGGCCGAGAGCATTCCCCAGGCGGCCAGCTACCACAAGCAAGGCAAAGTGCGGGCGCTGGCCGTTACCAGCAAAGAGCGCAACCCGGCGCTGCCCGATGTGCCCACCGCCATAGAGAGCGGGCTCAAGGGCTTTGAAGTGGTCGGCTTCTACGGTTTTCTGGCCCCGGCTGGCACACCCAAAGACGTGGTCGCCAAATTGAGCGACGCCTTCAAGCAGGTGCTGGCCCACCCGGACGTGCGCAACCGCATGGTCACGCAGGGTGCTGACCCGGCATTTTTGGGCAGCGAAGAGTTCGGCCGTTTTTTGACGGACGAGACGCCGCGTTGGGCAGCAGCCGTCAAGGTGTCGGGAGCCCGACTCGATTAACCCCGTGAAACCGGAGAGTGGCTGATTCCGCAGGGGAACGGTTGCATCTGCGCCGCATATTTCGCATCAGCCGAATCAGCCGCTTCAGCCGTTTGGTTACAGATATTGCATCTCCCATGGCGCTTTCGGGTATTGCGGCGCGTAGCATCCACGTCTTTATCTAGGAGTTGACGTGGCATTACAAACACCCTTTTTCAGCAAACGCGATTCGGAGCCCATGGCCCGCCCGGCCAGTGCCGCAACGTCACCGAGCTATGGCAATGGCGGCTCCAGCTTGAGCTCTCCTTCTGGCAATGTTTCTGGCAATGTTTCTGGCACATCTGCTTCGTCCTTTGCCGGCGGAAGTTCCTCCAGCACACCGGGTGGGTTGACGCCCGCTGCCAAAGAGGGCGGCAGCAAGCTCACGGTAGGCCCCAACATCAAGCTCAAAGGCGTTGAGATCACCGACTGCGACACGCTGGTGGTTGAAGGCCTGGTGGAAGCCACCATGGACTCGCGCCTGATGCAAATCTCGAAGCAAGGCGCGTTCAAGGGATCGGCTGAAATTGACATTGCAGAAATCCATGGCCAGTTTGATGGCAACCTTACGGTGCGCGAGAAGCTGATGATCTACGCCACCGGCAAAGTTACGGGCAAAATCCGCTACGGCAAAGTGGTGATTGAAGAAGGCGGGCAGCTGTCGGGCGAAATTCAATTTGGCACAACCCCGCAGTCCAAACCAATGATTGCAAAACCGGCCTTGCAAGTGGCGTAAGACTCGCCATTAGCGTCCAGCTCCGGCGCTACAAAAAAATAGGGGATTCGAAGGGATTGACATGGCACAGCAAGTGCGTCTGCTGTAAAAAGAGTGACAAAATGATTGGCCCAAGCCATGTAGCCTGTGGCCGATCACGGTTATCCTCGTTTCAACAGCTCCGTCTCACCTTCCATGAAAACCCGCATCACCGAACTGTTTGGCATCCAGCACCCCATCATCCCGGGGGGCATGCATTTTGTGGGCTTTGCCGAGCTGGCGGCAGCCGTCTCCAACGCCGGTGGCCTG
>JAYVNK010000208.1:0-4921 GCA_043758475.1 Comamonadaceae bacterium
AGCCGCAACTTCGCGCGCTGCGCTTCCACCGCAATGTCGTTGCCGTGCACGGTGCTACTGAAGCCGCACTGGGGTGACGGGGCGAGTTGGTCGAGCGGGGCGTAACGGGCGGCGTCGTCAATGCGGCGTTTCAGGTCGTCTTTGGACTCCATCGCGCCGAACTTGGTGGTCACCAAACCCAGCACCACGGTTTTGCCTTTGGGCAGGTAGCGCAGGGGTTTGAAGTCGCCGCTGCGGTCGTCGTCGTATTCCATGGTGCAGCATGGTGGGCGAGGGGATGGACACTTTCGGCGTGCAGCCCGCACTCACCTGCGATTTAAGGTAGTTGAAATCGGCTAGCTGGATTTGTTTGGCGTGGGTAACTTTGTCCACCACGTGTATGGCGGGCGGCACGAGGTGTTCTTTGCCATCGGCACCGCGCGCCAACGTGGCCTCACCGACTTTCACACCGCCCAGCTGCTCCAGAAAATCAAGATGGAAATAGGTGCGGCGGAACTCGCCATCGGTGATGGATTTGAGGCCCACGTCTTCCTGGAATTTCACAATCTCGCTGATGGCTTTGTCTTCCACCAGGCGCAGGGCTTCGCCCGTGATGCTGCCCTTGGCTTTTTGATCGCGCGCCTCCAGCAAATATTTGGGGCGCAGAAAGCTACCCACATGGTCGTAGCGGGCGGGAAGTTGGGCGTGTGTCATGAGGGCTCCTGGGTGTCCCGAATTTTGTGTAATCGGTGAGAGTGTTAGCGACCCCCGCAGGAAGGGGGCTTGAGCGCTATCATTGTGGAACAGCATCCGCAGGCGATTCTGGCGATCTTTGACAGCTCTGCCGTGCTGGACCGGGGCACGGTGGTGCACGCAGGCACGGCTGCCAGTTTGCGTGACCAGCCTGAGCTGCTGGACCGGCTGCTGGGCGTAGCGCGCTGACAGGTCAGCCAGATAATCCAATTTGATATGCTATGTAATTAATATCTGACTCTGCATATTCAACGAGGGCTATAGCCTGTTTTTGCTGTTTTTTTTGATTTTTTTACTTTTACGGATAAGGACCCTGCCATGACGCTCCCATGCGCTTTCCAACTTGCCTTTCAGCGCCGCACCTTGCCCCTGCTGGCTGCCGCCATGGCGCTGTCCCTTTTTGCTGCCACTGCCACCGCGCAAACCTTCCCCAGCAAACCCATCAAAATCGTGGTGCCCAACGCCGCCGGCGGCGCAGCTGATTTGACAGCGCGCACCGTGGGCCAGAAGCTGGGCGAAGCGCTGGGTCAGCCTGTGGTGATTGAAAACAAGGCCAGCGCAGGCGGCATTGTGGCGGGCGAGCAGGTGTCACGGGCCGAGGCCGATGGCCATACGCTGCTCTTGATCTCCAGCGGCACGGCCGTCAGCGCGGCGCTGTTCAAAAGCCTGCCATTTGACACGGTGAAAGACTTCACGCCCGTGTCCAAGCTGGCGGATTTTGATTTAGGTATCGTGGTCAGTGAGGCTGGTCGCTTCAAGACCGTGGCCGAGCTGCTGGCTTATGGCCGCGCAAATCCCGGCAAGCTCAACATTGGCACGCCGCAGGTTGGCACCACACAAAACCTGGCGGCCGAACTGTTCAAGGCCAATGCCGGTTTTGAGTTCCAGATCGTGCCCTTCAACGGCACGCCGCCCGTCATCACGGCCCTGCGCGGCGGTGAGCTGGACGCCATGATCGACATCCTGGGTCCGCTCATGACGCAGATCAAATCTAAAGCGCTGCGGCCTGTGGCGGTGCTGGGCGACAAACGCTCGCCGCTGCTGGCGGACGTGCCCGCCCTGCGCGAATTGGGCGGCACCCTCAGCCAGTTCAAGGTCGGCTCGTGGAACGGTCTGGCGGTGCCCGCCAAAACGCCCAAAGCCGTGGTGGCCCGTCTCAACAAGGAGTTGCAGACCGTGCTGGCCAACCCTGAGGTCGTGAAAAAGCTGGCCGACCTGAGCCTGTATGCCGAGAGTAGCACGCCAGAGCAGGCATCCGACCTGCTGGGCGCGGAGATCAAGCGCTGGAGCGATGTGATCGTCCGTGCGAAGATTGAAAAGCAGTGAGCGTGGTGAAGGACGGTGAGTGACGATGAAGGGCAGCGTTTCAATGCAAAACAAGATTGGCCTGATTGGCTACGGTGAAGTCGGAAAAATCTTCTGCGCGGGTCTAAAACCCAAGCCAGGCATTGAAACCGTCAGTGCCTGGGATTTGAAATTTGCGGATGTCGCGCTGCAAAAAACAGAGCGTTTACATACTGGAAACGCGGGTGTTTCAGCGTGTTCGTCAATGAAAGCCCTGTGCGGTCAGGCCGACTGGCTGATCTCTGCCGTCACTGCGTCGAACACGCTGGCCGTGGCCCTAGAGGCGGCAACATTCATCAAACCCGGCACGCTGTTTCTGGATTTGAACTCCGCCTCGCCCGGCACCAAGCAGCAGGCCGCCCGGGCCATTGAAGCCGCAGGCGGGCAGTATGTGGAGGCGGGCGTGATGACGTCCATCCCGCCCTACGGCATCCGCGTGCCCATGCTGCTGGGTGGCCATGAGGCCGATGCGTTAGCAGTACGCCTGCGAGGCTACGGCATGGATGCCAAGGCCGTGTCAGAGAAACTCGGCGTGGCCAGTGCCATCAAAATGTGCCGCAGCGTGATGATCAAAGGCCTGGAGGCGCTGGTCATTGAGAGCTACGCCACCGCCCGTGCCTACGGCGTGGAAGACCACGTGCTGCCCACGCTGGCCGAGACTTTTCCGTCCATCGACTGGGAAAAGCAGGGTGCCTATTTTTTCAACCGCGTGGTGCAGCACGGCAAGCGCCGCGCCGAAGAAATGCGCGAGGCCGCCAACACCGTGCGCGAGGCAGGTTTTGAGCCGGTCATGGCCAGCGCCATTGCGGACAAGCAGCAGTGGGTGGCGGATCAGGCGGCAGGCGGTACGTTTGATGGGCTTGAGAAGGATGCGTTGTGGCAGGCTTATGCGGATCGGTTGATTTCTGAGACGTTATCGAAATAATAGCGGATTATTCATGTTATATAACGGCTACAGGCTTATTTATGATTTATTACCCAATGGCGCTCGGCCGAAACAGGCGTCAGTATTGGGGTGCTGTCGCCAAGGACTCTGATGTTGCCCACACCGTCAATGCGCTGCTTTCAGGGCACCGACTCAAACAGGCCGACAAACTTGCCCACGGCCTCGTCCACTACAAAATCAGGTGCCGACTCGATTTTGCGGGCACCTCGCGCCACCAAATCAAGGGGCCGGGTTGCGCTGACGATTGCCACGCCCTGTGTTTTGCAGCCACAGCCCATCAAGCTCACCGCAAAACCCGCGAGGCGTGCGTGGTTTCCACCTTGCGTGATGGGGCACACGTAGCTGACCCCTGCCATGCGGCTGAACGCTGCGCTGGACAACACCAGGCAAGGCCGCATGTCGCCCTGCATGTCATGGCCTGACACCGGATTGAGGTTGACGCGCACGATGTCGCCACGTTCGAACAAACGGGCCATGTCCAGCGGGTTCTAGATGGGCTCGTTGCCAACGGCCGGGGCAGATTCCCATGAAAGCAGCTCGGCAGGCAGCGGCGCTTTGGCGTCACATAGGGCCAGCATGTCCGCCAGGCGGTATTTGCTGGGCGATTTGGGCACTATCACCAGCGTGCCATCCCGTTCCTGGGCGTCCACACTCTGGCCGGCCGCGAGGCCCATGTGCTTGCACATCACGCGTGGAATTGTCAGGCCGACGCTATTGCCAAAGCGGATCAGGGTGAGTTCCATGGTGATTCCATTAATCCAGAAAAAAGCTGTCAAATAAAGTTTGACAAACGCATTGTACGCGTGCGGCTCATGGTGCCTCCATCCCCTTGGACTTCAGCACCGCAGCAGCAGCCGAACCTGCCAGCACGTCAAGCAGCGCGCGTGCAGCAGCAGGCTCTGCGGCACCCGAAGACACACCCCCCGCATACACCGTGTAATTCTGAATCTCGGCCGGAATCGGCCCCACCAATGTTGCGCCTGGCACGGCGAGAATTTCGCTGATCTGGTGGATGGCCAGGTCGGCCTGGCCGTTGACCACGCGCTCTGCTACCAGCCCGCCTGGCACCAGCACGGCTTTGGCCTTGATACGCTCCGCCATGCCCCATTTTTCGAACAGTTGGCTTAAGTAAATGCCGCTGGAGCCGCCGGCTGCCGGGTCGATATAGGCTACCGAGCGTGCGGCCAGCAGCGCATTCTGAAAAGCGCCTACCGTGCTGATGTCCGGGGTCGCAGCACCGTTCTTTACAGCCACGCCTATCGCCACGCGGGCCAGGGACCGGACCAGCGGCGGGGTTGCGCCCTCGGTTTTGGAGCCGTCCACGACCTTGCCGGACTGCACCAATTGCGTCAACGCAGCGGGCGTGATGACCAGCAGGTCAAACGCCTCACCTCCCGAGACGCGGCGCTGCAATGCGCCAGCAGTGTCGTTTTCGACCTTCAGGCGGTGACCGGTCCGCACTTCAAAATCTGCCTGCAAGGCCAGGATAACGGGCTTGTAGGCACCTGCCGTCAGTACCTTGATGTCGGCAGAGGTGGCGGCGGTGGTGGCCAGGGCGCCGAGGGCGGCACCCAGGCAAACCTTCGCCAGCAGGGGCAGGCTGAGACGCTTCGTGAGCGAAGGCGCGAGTTGAGGGGCCAGTTTACGGAATGAGCAAAGGGTGGATTTCATGGTTCGGACGTCTTTCAGAAGCGAGTTGAGGCCCGATGAGTATGGTGCGCCAGGCCTTTTTTACAAAATCATAGCTAGGTATGCACGCTAGACAGGGGGCTAGTACCCAAACACCCAAGTATCGGAACAAATGAAAGTAGTGATTTCGCGTCCAGGCCTAGGCGCAAGACGCAGACATAGCTATGGCTATGGCGAGGCTTTGCAACGACGGCATGGGGGTGAAAGCAC
>JAYVNK010000209.1:0-4919 GCA_043758475.1 Comamonadaceae bacterium
GTGCTTCAGAAAGGATTCACGATGCGCTCGTCCTTCGTCAATGACTTCAAGGGTCGCGTTCCCCGCCGTGCCGCCATGCTGCTGGGCGTTTGCCTGCTCGCCGCCTGCGCCAGCAAGACCCAGGTGCCCTGGGCTGCACAGTCCAGCTTTGGACCGCCGCCAGCCAGCAGCAACCCCGAGCCGCTGGTCAAGGGCCCGCAGGCGATTGCTGCGCTGCTGGCGCGCGGTGGCTACATCATCTACATGCGCCATGGCCGCACGCAGTACGACCAGATTGAGCTGGAGCGCACCAACCGCCTCAATGGCAGCTTGAGCCTGGAGCGCTGCGGGACGCAACGCCAGCTCTCAGAAGAAGGCCGCGCAGAGATGAAAGCCACCGGCGAGCAGTTTCGCGCGGCACGCATTCCGCTGGACAAGGCCTTTAGCAGCCGCTACTGCCGCGCCACACAATCAGCCGCGTTCTTTGTGGACGGTGCAGAGCCCACGCAGAGCCTGTCGGGCGAGGGGGAAGTGGGCCTGAACCCGGCCAATAAACCGCGCACCCTCGCCTTCTTTTCACAGCGCCCCGCGCCGGGCAAAAACACCTACATGATGGCGCACGGCGGCATCTTCTGGGAGGCCACCGGCTTTGTCATTCAGGAAGGCAATGCCGTGGTGCTGGACCCCAACAACCTGAAAGTCATCATGACCCGCATTGGCCCGCAGGAGTGGGGCAGCATCGCGCAGGCGCGCCAGCCGTAGCCTGCGCCAACCGCACGGCACGCACCGGGTTTCTCCGGTAGCCAGCCTCGCAGCACCGGGCTACCGTTAGCCGATGCTGCAAACATCAGGGAGTGAATCCCCATGAGACTGGACACAGGCGCGTCGGGCCGACATTTGGCCATGGACAGGGCATTGCTGCGGGTTCACCGCCTGCTTGCGCCGCGCGCGCGAGCCTACAATCGCTCCCCCACACTGATGCCAGCCGGAGACATGCATGCCCCTCAATGACGAAAAGCACATCGAGCTGCGCCGCGCCGCGCTGGAGTACCACGAGTTTCCCACCCCCGGCAAGATCGCCATCGCGGCCACCAAGCAGTTGGTCAACCAGCATGACCTGGCGCTGGCCTACTCGCCCGGAGTCGCCGCCCCGTGCGAAGAAATCGTTAAAGACCCCAACAACGCTTTCAAATACACCAGCCGGGGCAACCTGGTGGCCGTCATCACCAACGGCACGGCGGTGCTGGGCCTGGGGGACATTGGCCCGCTGGCGGCCAAGCCGGTGATGGAGGGCAAGGCGGTTTTGTTCAAGAAGTTTGCCGGCATTGACGTGTTTGACATCGAAATCAACGAAAAGCACGACCTGGACAAGCTGGTGGACATCATCGCGTCGCTGGAGCCGACGTTTGGCGGCATCAACCTGGAAGACATCAAGGCACCCGACTGCTTTTATGTCGAACGCAAACTGCGCGAGCGCATGAAGATCCCGGTGTTCCACGACGACCAGCACGGCACCGCCATCACAGTGGGCGCGGCGGTCTTGAACGCGCTGAAAGTGGTCGGCAAAGACCCCAAGAAAATCAAGCTGGTGACCTCAGGCGCGGGCGCTGCGGCGCTGGCCTGTCTGGGCCTGCTCGTAAAACTGGGCATTCCACGCGAGAACATTTATGTGACCGACCTGGCCGGTGTGGTTTATGAAGGCCGCACCGAGCTGATGGACGCCGACAAGATCGTGTTTGCGCAAAACACGTCCGCGCGCAGCTTGAGCGAAATCATCGAAGGGGCCGACATCTTTTTAGGGCTGTCGGCCGGCGGGGTGCTCAAGAAAGACATGGTCGTAAAAATGGCGGCCCGACCGATCATTTTGGCGCTGGCCAACCCCAACCCCGAAATCTCGCCGGAAGACGCCAAGTCGGTCCGGCCGGACGCCATCATTGCCACCGGCCGCACCGATTACCCGAATCAGGTCAACAACGTCCTGTGCTTTCCGTATATTTTTCGCGGTGCGCTGGACGCCGGTGCGTCCACCATTACCCTGGAGATGGAAATCGCCGCCGTGCACGCCATCGCCGAGCTGGCGCAGGCCGAGCAGAGCGAAGTCGTGGCGGCTGCCTATGCGGGCCAGCAACTGGCGTTTGGGCCCGAGTATCTGATTCCGAAACCATTCGATCCGCGCCTGATGATGAAGATCGCGCCGGCCGTGGCCAAAGCCGCGTTTGAGAGCGGCGTGGCGCTGCGCCCGATTGCCGACATGGACGCCTACCGCGAGCGCCTGCAGAGCTTTGTGTATGCCTCTGGCACCACCATGAAGCCGATCTTCAACGCGGCAAAAAAAGCGGTCAAAAAGCGCGTGGCCTACAGCGAAGGCGAAGAAGAACGCGTGCTGCGCGCCGCGCAAATTGTGGTGGACGAAGGCCTGGCCCGCCCCACGTTGATTGGCCGCCCGGCCATCATCGCCCAGCGCATTGAAAAGTTTGGCCTGCGTCTTAAGGAAGAACTGGACTACGACATCGTCAACGTCGAGCAAGACCACCGCTACCGCGACTTCTGGCAGACCTACCACCGCATGACCGAGCGCAAGGGTGTCACCACCCAAGTCGCAAAAATCGAAATGCGCAGGCGCCTCACCCTGATTGGTTCCATGCTGCTTTACAAGGGCGACGTAGACGGCCTCATCTGCGGCACCTGGGGTACCACCTTGACGCACCTGCCGTACATCGACCAGGTGATCGGCAAGCGCGCGGGTGTCAATACCTATGCCTGCATGAACGGCCTGTTGCTGCCCGAGCGGCAGGTGTTTTTGGTGGACACCCACGTCAACTACGACCCGACAGCCCAGCAACTGGCCGAAATTACCTCGCTGGCGGCCGAAGAGATGATGCGTTTTGGCATCCGGCCCAAAGCCGCCCTGCTGTCGCATTCCAACTTTGGCAGCAGTAACCAGCCCAGCGCGATCAAGATGCGCCAGGCGCTGGAGTTGCTGCGCGTTCAGGCCCCGTGGCTCGAAGTAGACGGCGAAATGCACGGAGATGTAGCGTTGGACGGTGCCATGCGTGCCGCGACCATGCCGAGCAGCACCTTGACCGGCAATGCCAATTTGTTGGTTTTGCCCAACATTGATGCCGCCAATATTGCCTACAACCTGCTCAAAACGGCGGCGGGCGGCAACATCGCCATTGGCCCGGTGCTGCTGGGTGCGGCCAAACCGGTGCATATTTTGACGGCCAGCACCACCGTGCGGCGAATTGTAAATATGACAGCACTTACCGTAGCAGACGCTAACGCCACCCGGTAACCGGTACCTCACAAGCAAGCGCTAACTTTTTAGCCTTGAACCGGATAAGGGCATGCCCGGGTTTTGGGTAAGCACTTGCGCTTTTGCTGCAAATGCACGACACTACGAAGCTTGATGGTTTCGGGTTTACCCGCAGGTTTTTCGCTTGTGTTTTTATGATGCTCGGTTTCCCGCCAAGTTCTTGAGTCCGTTTGTAGCTGAGTTCGTCCCCATGTTCTTCCATAAAATCTTGTCCAAGTTAGTACTCACTGGCTTACTGGCTGGAATGATGTGTTTTTCGATGGGGGCGCAGGCAAAAATGCCGCCCCCGGTTGCCAGCGCGGCGGCAATGGCGGTGTCGGAAATGCCGACGCAGGGCGCAGAAACTTACGAGCGGATTCTCCAGGGCGGCCCATTTGCGTATGAAAAAGATGGGGTCGTTTTTGGCAACCGGGAGCGCTTGCTTCCGCAGCAAAAACGGGGCTACTACCGCGAATACACCGTCAAGACCCCGGGCTCCCGCGACCGGGGTGCGAGACGGATTATTTGCGGTGGTCAACCCAGAACGCCAGACACGTGTTACTACACGGCGGATCATTACGGGAGCTTCCGCAAGATCGTGCCTTGACGCTCAAGCCGTGGTCAATCCATGCTTGAGTGTTGTTTTAGATACTGGTTTTAGTATTGTTTTTTTAATTCAAGAAAGTGAAGCAGGAGTGAATATGCCTCTTCGAATCCAAACTGACACTGCACGCAATGGTGCAGCAGAAACGCAAATGCGCCATGCGATGGAAACGCCGCCGCGCGCAAGCTTGGACACGCCTCTCAAGGGCGTTCGGACCAACATCGTCCAGTCGATCCGTGCCTTTCGGGTGCAGGAGTTGCAGGACGCTGCCCAAAATCTGGGGCAACATTTCCTGTACGCCAACCTGGCCAACGCACAGACCAAGCAGGATGTGCTGGATTTGATTGCCCAGCAGTTCACGCTGCCGCTGCATGTCGGCAAAAACTTCGACGCGCTGTATGACAGCATGACCGACCCGCTGCACAAGTCAGGCCCGCAGCCAGGCTTCATCGCGGTGCTGGAGCACATTCCGGCCAATGGCAAGTTTGACAAGGAAGCGCGTGAGCAGCTGCTGGACATCTTCCGGGATGCGGCCGACTACTGGGGAGACCGGAAGATTCCGTTTCGATGCTTCTATTCTTTTCTGTAGCCCGTTCTGCACACACCAGCCAAGCAGAACGGGCGAAAGAGGCAAACAGCGAAACCCCCGGCATCGATGCGATCACAGGCATTGAGTTGCCCGTGGACACCCATGAAAAGATGCCCACCGACAAGTTGCTCGACGTGTCAGCCTTTGCGCTGCGCATGAGCAGCCCGTTCAATTCGGGCTACTGGCTGGCTGCGGCCTGATATTGCCCCCACGCTCCACCGCTGCGCGGGTCGCTGCCCCCCAAGGGGGCTAATTTTTCTAGGGGCGGCCCGTCGGAAAATTGGCCCCCACGTTCGCCCACTGCGTGGGTCGCTGGACAGGCTGGTTGCCAGAGGCAACAGCTCTTCGCGCTGTCCAATCCTGCGCAGGCAGGATTGGAGCTGCAGCGCTCAGCCCCGAGGGGCGTGGAGAAAACTGCCTGACTTCGCACCCCCTTCACACAGGTTTCTTGC
>JAYVNK010000210.1:0-4917 GCA_043758475.1 Comamonadaceae bacterium
CAACTAGAACTCGGTGTGTAAACGCACCGAGAAAACGCGCACCGGTCCACGGTCGGCGTTGTACGCTGGGTTGCGGATGTACTGTGCGCCCACACTCAACGCCGAGCGTTGCAGCACATCCAGGCCGAAGCTGTAGTAGCCCTCCACAATCGCTTCAGGCCGGTAATTCAAACGCCCATCGCCGACGAAAAATCCGAGGCCGCCCGCGGCCAGATAGTCGCGGTGCGGGCCGGACAGGCCATTGCGCGCATAGGCCAAGCCGAACGTATCGTGTTCACGGCCCCAGCGCGCGCCTTTGAGGCTCATACCCAGCGAAAGCGAGCTGTCAATTTCAGCGAAGGCAAACACTTCCGAGGCACCGTCGCTTTTGCCAATCCGGGCAAAAACTCCTGCAGTGTCACTCAGCGACTGCTCAAGGTGGACACCCCATCCGCGCTTGTTGCGAAGCTGCCGCACGGTTGCGGTGTCTGGCACGCTGCCTGCGGCGTTCGCCAGGGCGTCAGCGAAGCTGCCCATCACCGCGCGGTTGCGAAACAGCAGCAAGCGCGCCTTGCCTGGCTGGCCGGACAGCAAGTAACTCTTCTCCAGCTCGACCTGATCGCCATAGTGGCGAGACAAAGAAGGGTCCAGCGGCAGGACATTGGGCTCTCTGGGCTGCATGAAGCGGCCTGCGCGAAGCACCCAATCGCCCTGGTAATACTCCAGCGCGGCGCCCCGCGAATAGCCGCGCGCATCGGCGGCAAAGTCATATGCGCCGTGCGTGAAGAAGGCCCAGTTCATGAACTGCGTGCGCGCATCGTGGGCGTAAGTATTGACGTCGAACACATCGCTCACGGCAAGGTTACCGGCCGACAACACCACACGGTTCTTGTCGCGCATACCCGCCAGCTGGTTTTGATCGGACGCGATGTTTTCCCGCTCGCCGCCCAGGCCCCAGGTATGGCGCACGAACAGCCGGGCGCGGTACAGCGTGGGCGTGGGGCCGGCGGTCTTTTGCAGCTCGCTATTGCTCAAGCCCCCCAGACCGACCAGTCCCGACATCGGCACGCCCTGCACCAGCTCGGGGTTGAAATACAACTCGGTATCCCGTGCCAGGCGCAGGCCCAGGTAGGCCGTGGACGTGAATGAATAACTTTTTTCTGCGTCTGGCAACAGGCTGTTGACACCCGAATAGGCAGCGGAAAAACCGGGTTTCGCCTGCCGGATGTAGGTGGCCTGGAACCTGGCGTTCCAGCGTTCAGGCTGTACTGCAGCATCTTGCGCCAGCGCCGCCGCAGGTAGTGTGGCCAGGCAGAGCGAGAGGACTACGCAGCGGATTGATAATTTCATGGTGAGAAGAACCACATCGGCGCGCCGTGAAGGACAAATCAGGCAACGAGGCGGCGTAGGCGCAAAAGGCGCTGATCATACGCAGGTTCCATGTCGTCCCTACGATCACACCTTCAACCGGCCTTGTGGTTCACCGGGCCTTTTTAAACGTCACGCTGGCGCACAGGCCGGATTCGCCGTCCACAGCGTCCAGGCTGAACTGCGCGCCCAGCAGTTCGGTGTAGCGGCTGACGATGGCCAGCCCCAGCCCAGCGCCTTCACCCAGGCGCTGGCCTGCCGGCCCCAGCGCCCAGCGCTGGCGCAACTGTGCGGCCTCCGGCGCGCTCAGGCCTGGCCCGTTGTCGGTCACGGTCAGCACCGCGACGCCCTGGTCTTCGCGTACCCCCACCGTGACCCGTGCCCGCTCTTTGGCGCCGTAGCGCAAGGCGTTGTCCAGCAGGTTGCCCAGGATGCCCTCCAGCAGCGCGACGTCGGCCTGCACCATGACCCGTCCGGAGGCTGGCTCGTCCAGGCCTTCGCCGCCCAGGTCAACACCGGCGGCATCAGCCTTGGGCAAAAATCGCACCAGCACCTCACGCGCAAGCTCATTGAGCGCCACCGCCTCAAGCTGCAAACCCGCGCGGGCCTCATCGGCCAGCGCCAGCGCCAGCAGCTGCTCCACCAGATGGCTGGCCCGCACTTCACCGCGCGCAATGCCGAGCAGCTGCTCGCGCCAGACGCGCGGGTCAGGGTGGGTCAGCGCGTAGTCCGCTTGCGCCCGTATGCCCGCCAGCGGCGTGCGCAACTCATGGGCCACGTTGCCCGCAAATTCGCGCTGCGCACGCAGGCTTTCACCCAGTCGGGCCAGCATCGCGTCAACGGCCAGCCCCAGGCGTTCGACATCCCGCGTGCTGGCATCGAGAGTGACGGACGACGGCAAAGGCTGCAAATCTTTCGCGTGGCGGCGGTCGACCGCGCGCTGCAGCTCGGCCAGCGGCCGCAAATCACGCTGAATCACCCGGCGCAGCCACCAGACCAGCAGCAGCAAAAGCAGCCCCTGGGGCACCACGGCATAGGTCAGCATGCGGTGCAGCAGGCGGCTGCGGCTGGCTGACGTTTGCGCCACCACCACAGTGAACGCCGTGGGCTCGGTGCGGCGCAGACTGACGGCACGCAATTCGCGGTTTTGAAACAGGATATCGGCAAACCCGTTGAGCGACCCCTCGGCCAGCGGCGGCGGACGCAGCCCGGCATGGCCGGAAAGCAGCTGACCGCCGGGCAGCAGCACGGCAAAGTACATGGACTCGCTCTGGTCGAACAAAAGCGCGCCCATCTCGGAAGGCGACAGGTTAAGAGCCGGACCTGTATCGCCCATGCGCACATTGCCCGCTATCGTGTAGGCATCATCGAGCAGTGATCGGTCAAAAGCCACGCCGGCAAAGTAGTTGGCCACTGACAACGCCATGGCGGTCCCGATAGCCCACATCAACACCAGCGGCAGCACCACATGACGCACCACCCTGCTTCGCAGGGAAGGCTTGGCTCCCGCGCCTGTCGCTTCGTGCAAGCTACTGCCCCCCGGAAGCGCGCTTTTCTTCAGCGGCGGCCCGTCGGGTAAAGCGGCTTCGTGGCTGCGTTCGCTGGGGTTCACGCGGCGACTTCCTCCAGCACATAACCAATGCCGCGCAGCGTGCGAATGCCGACTCCGCTGCCCGTGAGTTTTTTGCGCAGCCGCGAGACGAACGCTTCGAGTGCGTTGTCGCCCAGCGCCTCGTCCGTTTCAGACAATTTGTCAGACAACACGCGTTTGCTAACCACACGGCCCGGTGGCGTCATCAATTCCCAAAGCACTTCAAATTCACGGGCCGGCAAATCCCAGGCTTGACCCTGCAGGAAAAACCGTCTGGCCTTGCGATCCAGCACCAGGGCGCCCCGCTCCACCCTGTCGTCGGTCCCTTGAGCGCGCCGCACCAGCGCCCGCAAACGCGCTTCCACCTCGGCCAGATCAAACGGTTTGCACATGTAGTCGTCAGCGCCTGCATCCAGACCGGCGATGCGCTCCTCCAGCCTGCCTCGCGCGGTCAGCACCAGCACGGGCGTGCGGTCGCCGCGCGCCCGTGCTTCACGCAGAAGCGTCAAGCCATTGCCCGGTGTCGCCTGCAGGCCGCCGCGTTCCTGTTGGCTGGTTGGAAGGTTCAAATCCAGCAGCACCGTGTCAAAGGCCTGCACCCGCCACCAGTGGCGGGCCTCGTCCAGGGCGCGGGCGATATCGACGCGGTGTCCCGCGTCACTCAGGCTGCGCAGCACCACAACGCGCAACGCGGCATCGTCTTCAACCAAAAGGATTCGCATAAGTAGAATTGCTGAAGGGCTGGTCAGTTGCTGGTCAGTTGCTGCCCGTTACAACCTGATCAATGAGCATACGACAACTATCCTTGACGACGGGCCTGGTCATCCTGGCCGTCGCCATGACTGCGCCGGTGGCCGCCCAAAGCGCTGCGCCCGTCACCCCACCGCTGTCTCTTGCCCAGGCATTGCAGGCCGCGCGGACCAACCTGGATGTCTCGCTGGCCCGTCGGGCCCTGGCGGCGGCGCAGGGCGATGTGACGGCTGCCAACCACGCGCCAGCGCCCATACTGAGCGCCAAGGCGGCCTCCATCGACCTGCAAAATGGCATCGGTGGCGGTAATTTACTGTCGCAAAAACGTATCGACAAAGCCATCGGTCTGGACTGGACGTACGAACGCGGGAACAAGCGCGAATTGCGTACGCTGGCCGCCCAGCGTACCGCCTCGGCAGCACAGGCTGACATCGACGAAACGCTGGTTCAGCAGCAGCTGGCCACGTCATCGGCATTTTTTGACTTGCTGGCCGCGCAAGAACGCATTGAACAGGTGGGCTCGATTGCACGCAGCGCGGCCGAGCTTGCGACCACCGCAGCGCGGCGCGTGCAGGCGGGTGACCTGCCTGCACTGGACGCTTCGCGAACTGAAATTGAAGCCCAACGCGCTCGCACCGACCTGGCCACAGCGCAGCTCGACCGCCAGCGAGCGGCGCTGGCGCTGGCGCAACTTACCGGATTCTCAAACCCCGCAGCGCTGGTGGCGCAAGCCGACTGGCCGGCAAGTCTTGCGCCGGACGCTATCACCGCTGAAGGCGCGATGGTCCCGGCCGTGGAAGCCAGGCCCGACGTGCGTGCCGCCGTTCAGCGGGCCGGCGCAGCGCGCGCGGCACTCGATGTGGCCACCGCGCAAAAGAAAGCCGACATCACGCTGGGTACGTCGCTGGATCATTTCCCCGGCACCTCGAACCGCCTGCTTGAAGTGCGGGTGCAAATGCCGCTGTATGGGCTATTGGGTGGCTATAACTTTCAGGGCGAAATCGCGCGCGCGCAAGCGCAACTTGATCAGGCTGACGATGTGCTGGAAAAAACCCGGCGCGCCGCCACCGCCGAACTTCAGCGCCTGCAGCAAGATCGGCAAGGCGCAGCGGCGCGCGTCCTGAGTTACGAAGACACCATACTGCCGCGCGCCCGCCAGGTCGCCGAGATGGCTGAGCTGGCCTACCGCAAAGGCGCCATGTCATTAACGGAGCTGCTTGATGCGCGTC
>JAYVNK010000211.1:0-4908 GCA_043758475.1 Comamonadaceae bacterium
AAATGACAGCCCTGATAATTGATGGGCGATCACTTGACCGAGAGCGTGCGATTTTGATAACTATCGGTCGCCACTCTTGGGCGCCCACTACGGTATCGCTCGAAGGAGAGGAGTTTGATGTCTCTGCCGTTAGAACAAAAGTATCAGATACCGTACATGGCATGAAGGCTTGGTATTCGCCGGTGGCAAAAGTCGAACTCCCTTTATTTTTTTTGGGAGTCTTTTTCTTCATCTTTGTCGTTCTTCAACTTATGGGATTTCCCGAGCCCGCCATACGCTCAGGGCGATCGTTCAAGGACGCGCTAAAGGTTCTTCTGCCTGCGGTGAGCCTTTTGAGCGGAATCGCGGCGGTGGTTATTGCAGTTGCAAAACTGCGAACTCGCTTTTTTCCTGTTGTATCATTTGCGACGGGCCAAGGGACGAGGCGTCACCAAATTGATGACCAAGTCCGTTGGACTGTCTTCATAGCCTTCTTAGTGGGAGTTGCGGGATCGTTTGCCTACGCATCGCTTAGCGGGGCTTGAGCCTCCTAGGCGACAGCTATCGGCGTTGAAACTACGAAAAGCCGCAACATGAGGTTTTTGAGTGGTAACCATTGACGAATGCACCCCACAATGAGCGAAGAGCGCGGTGATAGTGCGATGTGACCGGGCTTTGGGGTGGAATGCGCGCGGTACTACGGTTCCGAGCTACAAAAAATCCGCGATCACCGCGTCGCACAGATTTTTTTGCACTCGCGTGTGCTTCCACCCCAAAACCGCAGCACATTGCGCTGTCGCCGTGATGGGCGGTCAGCTCAGTCGCTCCAGAGAGTCACCCAATGCAACGGCCATCGTGACGTCGTTGAACTGAGCGTTCAGCCAAAAAAGCCGGTTGTGTCAAGACAATCACCTTCGATGTCAAGGCGTCAAAACACGCTGGGATGACGCTCATCGACTGACAGAAATCCACCCTCGGCAACTACGTATGTTTGCGCGGCGGCAGGCCCGTATGTTGCGTCAGCATCCTGCCTTTGACGGGTTGCGCCACAGCTTTCAAAGCGGCGGATTTGGTTGGCGAAGCCGTCGAGTTCTTTTTGCGCGCGGAACTGTACCCACCGTCCCCCAGCGGCTGAAACGTCGGGATTAAATGGTGCTTGCCATTGCCAATCAAATCTGCCCGGCCCATCACCTTCAATGCATCGCGCAACAGCGGCCAGTTGTTGGCATCGTGGTACCGCAAAAACGCTTTGTGCAGGCGGCGGCGTTTGTCGCCGCGCACGATGTCTACGGTGTCAGCCGGGTCGGTGCTACGGGTGATTTTGCGCAGCGGGTTTTTGTTGGTGTGGTACATCGCCGTGGCGGTGGCCATGGGCGAGGGGTAGAAGGTTTGCACCTGGTCGGCGCGAAAGCCGTTCTTCTTGAGCCAGACGGCCAGGTTCATCATGTCTTCGTCGCTGGTGCCAGGGTGGGCGGCGATGAAATACGGGATGAGAAACTGCTTCTTGCCTGCCTCGGCGCTGTATTTGTCGAACAGCGTTTTGAACTTGTCATAGCTGCCGATGCCGGGCTTCATCATCTTGGTGAGCGGGCCAGCTTCAGTGTGCTCTGGCGCGATTTTCAGGTAGCCGCCGACGTGGTGCGTCACCAGTTCTTTGACGTACTCGGGGCTTTGGACGGCCAGGTCGTAACGCAGGCCGCTGCTGATCAAAATCTTCTTCACGCCCTTCAAGGCCCGGGCACGGCGGTACATGTGGATCAGCGGCGTGTGGTCGGTGTTGAGGTTGCTGCAGATGCCGGGGTAGACGCAACTCGGCTTGCGGCAGGCGGATTCAATCTCAAGGCTTTTGCAGCCGATGCGGTACATGTTGGCCGTGGGGCCGCCCAGGTCTGAAATGGTGCCGGTGAAGCCTTTGACCTTGTCGCGGATGTCTTCCACTTCTTTGATCACCGAGTCTTCACTGCGGCTCTGGATGATGCGGCCTTCGTGCTCGGTGATGCTGCAAAACGTGCAGCCGCCAAAGCAGCCGCGCATGATGTTGACGCTGAAGCGGATCATCTCCCACGCGGGGATTTTGGTGGCGTGGTCATGGCTGCCGTTCTCATCGGCATAGGCCGGGTGCGGGCTTCTGGCGTACGGCAGGTCGAACACAAAATCCATCTCGGCCGTGGTCAGCGGGATGGGCGGTGGGGTGATCCACACGTCGCGTGCCAAGCGCAAGGAATCGACGTTGCCGTCGAGGCCCCCGCCATGCGCCTGCACCAGGGCGCGGGCGTTGCCGGGATTGGTTTCCAGGTGCAGCACGCGGTTGGCGTGGGCGTAGAGCACCGGGTCGGACTTGACCTGCTCGTAGCTCGGCAAGCGGATGACCGAGCGGTCTCGCGGGGGAACCTTGACACTGCCTTTGCCGTAGAGCGCGGGGTTGGGTACGAAGGTCAGGGGCTTGATGGCCGAATTCATGCTGTCTGAGGGATCAAACTGGCCTGTAGCCCCAGTGGAACGTGCATAGTCAGATACTATTTTAGTAGCACTCACGTTTGAACCCTGTTCCACTGATTTTTCCGCATCTTCCTTGGCACACGTGCTGCCCTGCCCTGCCGCCTGCTCTGATGTCGTCTGGTACGGGTTGATGTGCGACTCAACGCGGCCCGGTGCATCGACGCTGGTTGAATCAATCTCAAACCAGCCCAGGCGCGTGTCGTCGTCACTGCGCCGCACAAAGGCGGTGCCGCGCACGTCGGTGATCTGCTGCACTGGCTCTTTGGCGGCCAGCCGATGGGCAATTTCAACAATCGCGCGTTCAGCGTTGCCGTACAGCAGTAAATCGCATTTGGCGTCCACCACGATGCTGCGGCGAACTTTGTCGCTCCAGTAATCGTAGTGCGCGATGCGCCGGAGCGACCCTTCAATGCCGCCCAGCACAATCGGCACATCCTTGAAAGTTTCCCGGCAGCGCTGGCTGTAGACGATGGCCGCGCGGTCGGGCCGCTTGCCGCCCACGTCGCCTGGGGTGTAGGCATCGTCGCTGCGGATTTTGCGGTCGGCCGTGTAGCGGTTGATCATGCTGTCCATGTTGCCGGCCGTCACGCCCCAGAACAGGTTGGGCTTGCCCAGCGCCCTGAAGGCCACGGCGCTGGTCCAGTCAGGTTGCGCGATGATGCCGACCCTGAAACCCTGAGCCTCCAGCATGCGGCCAATCACCGCCATGCCGAAGCTGGGGTGGTCCACATACGCATCGCCCGTGACCAGGATGATGTCGCAACTGTCCCAGCCCAATACGTCCATCTCCTTGCGGGACATCGGCAAAAATTTGGCCGTGCCAAAACGCGCGGCCCAGTATTTGCGGTAACTGGTCAGCGGCTTGGCGGCGCGCGCAAAAAAGGAGACGTCTTTTGCAGCGGGTGCGGCGACGTGAAAAGGGGCGTTCATCTGTGGGTCGGGGGTAACCCTGGATTGTAGGGTTTTGCGCCTCAGCCGCGTCGTCCTTCGATGTCAGGCCCTCGCAAGCGTATGCTCATGGGCAGGTGATGTTAAATATTTTCAACAACCCGCTTTCCTACCCAGGACACCCACCATGTACAAACCCCATCTCATGACCGGCCAGCGCATTCTGGTCACCGGCGGCGGCACCGGCCTTGGCAAAGCCATGGCCGAACAGTTTTTAAGCCTGGGCGCCGACATTGCCATTTGCGGCCGGCGCAAAGCCGTGTGCGATGAAACCGCGACCGCCTGGCGCACCCAGTTCCCCAAAGCCCGCATTGACACTTTTGGCGTGGACATCCGCATCGCCCAGGCCGTGGAAGACATGGTGGCCGACTTGTTTGCCTCGGGTGGCGTGACCGGGCTGGTCAACAACGCGGCGGGCAACTTCATCGCGCCAACCGAGAGCCTGTCGCCGCGGGGCTTTGATGCGATTGCAGGCATTGTGTTTCACGGCAGTTTTTACGTCACTCAAGCCATTGGCAAACGCTGGGTTGAAGAAGCCAAAACCGGCAAATGGACCAAAGGCCAGCCCTACCGCAACGTGATGAGCATCATCGTCACTTGGGTGGACAACGGCGGCCCATATGTGGTGCCCTCGGCCATGAGCAAGGCGGGCATTGAGGTGATGACCAAATCACTGGCGGTAGAGTGGGCGCGCTTTGGCATTCGCCTGAACACCATCGGCCCTGGCGAGATCCCTACCGAGGGCATGAGCAAGCGCCTGAACCCGGGCGAAGAGCCCGGCGCGCAAAGCATAAAGCGCAACCCCATGGCGCGCGTGGGCCAGATGAGCGAGCTGCAAAACCTGGCCAGTTTTCTGATGGCACCCGGCCAATGCGACTGGCTGACGGGCCAGAGCATCATGATGGACGGTGGCAGCGCCTTGGCTACGGGCGGCAACTTTTATGAGCTGCGGGATTGGACCGACGCGGATTGGCAGGAAGCGCGTGGGCGCATCGAGGCGCAGAACACCAAGGACAAAGCACAGCGGTAGGCGCAGAGCGCTTTCGCCTTATTCCCCGCTTTTGCACAATAACCTATGCAAACCGCCGCGCCCCTTGCCGCCCCAACGCTCACATTTTTTGCAGACCTGTCAGTGCAGGTGGCCAAACCGCAAGAGGTCGGCCAGACGCCCCAGGGCCTGCGCCGCGTCATCCCCATCATTGGCGGCACGGCCAGCGGCAACGGCTGGACCGCTCGGGTGCTGCCCGGCGGTGCTGACTTTCAACTGGTGGTCAACGACCATCTGGCCGTGCTGGACGCCCGCTACTGCCTGGAGACCGACGCTGGCGAACTGATCTACGTCAAAAACCAGGCCCTTCGCACCGGCCCGCCCGAGCTGATCGCCCGCCTGGTGCGCGGCGAACCCGTGGACCCGGCGCTGATTTATTTTCGCTGTGCCCCAAGTTTTGAGACAGCATCCTCCACCCTGCAATGGATAACCGA